>NZ_JBHYMF010000100.1:0-25555 GCF_042742855.1 Streptomyces sp. NPDC058877
CGAGCGTGGCAACATAGGTGACCAACGTGAAGCCTCTGGTTCAACGGACGATCTTGTGAGAGAGACCTGTCCTACCAGGGGCTTCACGCCTGTCCGCGCCCGGGACCCAGCCGCTCGATCCATCCCGAATCGAGTGGTTCACCCAGCTTCGCGAAGATAATTTCGCTGAGAAATCCTCAGTGGGCCACCCGAGACTGGTGGCATGACCTGTCTGCGGGGCGGTTTCATGGCTGCTGCGGTGCGGGGGCCGAGGCGTGGTGGGGGTGGTGGTCGAGCCAGCGGTGTGCGGCAACTTTGACGCGGTCCTCGACCAGGAACCAGATCAGCGCGTATCCCCAGACGGCGGCGGCCCAGCCCCAGCCGAGCGGGGTCATCAGGGTGCCGTAGACGGCGATGCAGGTGGCGATGAGCTGGGTTCCGATCACCGCGCCGAGCAGGATCGGGGCCGGCGCGGGGCGCGTCCAGAACGGGCCGCGGGTGCGTGTGACGAAGATCGTCAGATGGCCGGAGACGGACAGCTTCAGGTAGATCAGGGTGCGGATCAGGTCCCGGTCGAGGCTGAAGACGGTGTCGGCGAGGGCGAAGAGCAGGAAGGTCTCGGCCACGCCCATCAGGCCGATCGCGGTGGCGATCGTTAACACGGTGCGCATGTCCCAGGCCGCAGGCTTGTCCGCGCCGCGCACGTGGTCGTAGGCGATGGACAGGATCGCCCCGTCGTTGAGCAGCGCCAGGAACACGATCATCACCGGGGTGACGGGGAAGAAGTTCACCGCAGTGATCGCCAGAGCGATCAACAGCAGGACCCGGATGGTCTCGGCGATCCGATAGGTGGCGTAGCTGACCATGCGGGCGAAGATCTCCCGCGCCTGGCGAATGGCGTCGACGATGACAGATAGGCCCGGGGCGAGCAGGACCACGTCGGCCGCGGCGCGGGCGGCATCGGCGGCGCCGGCCACCGCGATCCCGGCGTCAGCCTGCTTCAGCGCTGGCGCGTCGTTGACGCCGTCACCCGTCATGCCCACGATGTGGCCACCGGCCTGCAGCAGTTTCACGATCTGGTATTTGTGCTCGGGGAAGACCTGCGCGAACCCGTCTACGGACTCCACACATGCCGCCGACGCCGACTGCTGGTCCGGCTCCTCCTGCGGTGCGGAGGCACCGAGCTTGTCGGCTGCCTGGATGCGCTCGCCGAGCCCGATCCGGCGGGCGATCTCTCGGCCGATCGCGACCTGGTCACCAGTGACCATCTTCACCTGAAGCCCCAGCGCGCGGGCCGCGGCGACGGTGGCGGCCGAATCATCCCGGGGCGGGTCGGCCAGCGGCAGAATGCCCAGCAGCCGCCAAGCGCCCGAGGCGTTGGTGCGTGCCACTCCCAGCGAGCGGTAGCCGCGGGAGGCGAACTCCTCGACTACCGCACCCACCTCCTGCACGGCGGGATCACCGGCGCACAGGGAGGCAATCACCTGCGGTGCCCCTTTGCTGACCTGGAACCGCCCGCCACCCTGCACGGCTACGGTGACCTCGGTGCGCTTGGTGACGGGGTCGAACGGGACGAACTCCACCACCTCCTCGCCGCTCGGCACCCCTTGGGGGGCAGCGGCCAGGACGGCTAGGTCGATCGGGTCGCGGTCCTCCGCCCGGGAGGCCAGCACCGCCGCGCCGAGCATGTCGGACCGGTCGACGCGCGGCGCGGTCCATGGGGTCGCCACCGCGAGCCGGTTCTGGGTGAGAGTGCCGGTCTTGTCCGAGCACAGCACGTCGATACCGCCCAGTTCTTCCACCGCGGGCAGGTGAGAGACAACGGCCTGACGGCGAGCAAGCTGGCGGGCGCCGACTGCCATGGTCACCGACAGCACCGCAGGCAGTGCCACCGGCACCGAGGCGATGAGGACGACGAGCGCGAACTCCAGCACGGTCAGCACCGGGTTGCCGCGCGCCACCGACACCGCCACCGTCAACGTCACCAAAGCGAGCGCAGCGACGATCAGGTACTGGCCGATCTTGATCACCGCGCGCTGGAAATGGCTGACCGTCCCCGCTGCCTGCACCAGTGCGGTGGTGCGGCCGAAGAAGCTGGCCGCCCCGGTGGCATACACCACCGCGTCGGCCTCGCCGCGCACCACCACCGCCCCCGAATACAGCACGTCCCCGGCGCCCCGGCTGACCGGCAGCGACTCGCCGGTCAGTGCCGACTGGTCCATCTCCATCCGAGCCTCGCCAAGCAGACGGGCGTCCGCGGGCACCACGTCCCCCAGCCGCACCCGCACCACATCACCGGGCACCAGCTCCCGCACGGGCACGGTGGTCCACACCGTGTCCCGCAGTACCCGGGCTGTGGTCGCCAACCGCTGCTTGAGCGCAGCAATCGCGCCTGCCGCCTGGTGTTCTTCAGCGAATGCCACCCCGCCGTTCATCGCCAGCAGCACACCGATGATCACCGCGTCGGTCCAATGCCGCACCAGCAGCGACAGCACCAGGGCGATCTCGATCATCCACGCGATCGGCCCCCAGAAGTACCCCAAGAAGACCAACAGCGCACTACGGCGTTCTTCGACGATCTCGTTCGGCCCCACCCGCTCTAGCCGCTCGTGCGCCTGCCCGCTGCTCAGCCCGCGCGCGGAGGCATCCAACGCGGCGAACACGGCGGGCAACGGCGCCTGTGCCAGCTCCACCGCGGGCGGTACGTGCCGGTCCGCATCGCTCACAGAGGTCGGCCTTCCTCTACACGATCCGTGCCACGGACGATCACGGCCTCTTGTAGTCGCACCGGCGGCCGGATCGTCGTGCCGAAGGTCGTGATCGCCACGGATCTGTCCCGCCTTCCTCAAAGGTGTCTCCTCACAGCCTGGCCGCGCAGACCTTCACATGCCAGCACCTTCAAGAGTGTCGGCAAACAACCGTCTGCCGACACTCGGACCCGTGATCACGAACCCGCAGGTGGGCAGTGTCGGCAACTCGGGTCTTCAAAGTTGAGTTGCTGCGGGTGACCCCCGCTGCGGGCTTCGCCGTCCAGCAGACCCTGCCCCGGTACGCGCAGGTGCTCAGCGTGTACGAGCCGTCGACCGGCTACTACCCGTTGGCACCGTGGGTCGGCCTCGCCGTGCCGTGTGGATACGCCGTGCTCGCCTTCGGCCTGGCCGTGGTGCGGCTGCGCGGGAGGGACGCATGATCCTCCGGGGCGGTACACCGCGCACGGAAACGGCGCACGGTGTGTGGTGGGGGCACTTCGGCGGCGCCCTGCGCGCCGAATGGACGAAGCTGCGCACCGCAGGGGAAACGGGCGGGTTGCTCCTCTGCGCCGTCGTGCTGACCGCGGCCGGCGGCGCCGCCGCCCAGGCGGTCATCGCCGTCTTCGCGGTGCTGGCCATCAGCGGTGAGTACGGCACCGGGACGATCCGCACCACGCTCATGGCGGTGCCGAACCGTCTCGCCGTCCTCAGCGCCAAGGCAACGGTCCTCACCGCGGTGGTCCTGGTCTCCGGGGCGGCTGCCGTTCTGTGTTCCCTGCTCCTCGGCCGTCACCTCCTGCCCGCCAACGGATTCACCGAGGCCCACGGCTATGCGCCGCTGTCCTTGGGGGACGGCCCGACCCTGCGCGCGGCCGTGGGCTCGGTCGTCTACCTCGTTCTGATCGGCCTCGGCGTGGCGACGGCGGTGCGGGAAGCGGCGACCGCCATCGGGATCGTGCTCGGGTTGCTCTACCTCTTCCCGGTCGTCATCCAGGTGGTCAACGATCCGGAGTGGCAGCGCCACCTCCAGCAGGTCTCGCCCATGGCAGCCGGACTCGCAGTCCAAGCCACCGTCCGTCTCGAAGAGTTGCCCATCGGTCCGTGGAGCGGTCTGGGCGTGCTCGCGGGGTGGGCCGCGGCCGCACTGTTGGTCGGCGGCCTGCTGCTGCACGGGCGCGACGTATAGCCGGAGCGAGCGCAGCGGCTCCGGACCCCGACGGCTCTGGGCACGGACCGACGAGCCGGAAGGCCGTGCGGTCCGCGTCCTCCCCGGTGGTGCTGACCGGCGACGGCCGGCCGGTGAGCGCTCCCGGCCCGTTGCTCGTGCGGATCGCGTGCGAGGCCACGGGCTGTCGGCCGCATGCGGTGCGAACGCCCCTCGGTACGAACGCCCCCGGTACGAACGCCCCCCGGTGGGTGGAAGGCGAGGAGGTGCCGAGGCGTGCTTCTCGGCCGGCGGGTCGGGACGGACCCCGGTCGGCGGTGGTACCGCAGGTCCCGCTACTGACCGACCCTCCCGTCGACGCATTCGCGCAGCAGATCGGCGTGTCCGCAGTGACGGGCGTACTCCTCGATCCTGTGCACCATCAGTTCCCGCACCGCGATCCCGTCCTTGGGGAGCCGCCCGCTCAGGTCCGGATGGCGGGCGAGGGCCGCGTCGGCAGCGGCCTGCTCGCGCTCCAGGTCGGCGTACGAGGCGTCGACCACGGCCCGGTCGGCCACTGCTCCGTGGAAGTCCGCGTCGCGCTCGCCGTACACCTTCGGCAGCGGTTCGCCGGTGATCCAGGTGATCCAGTCCCGTTCCACCTCGGCGAGGTGCCGGATCAGACCGAGCAGCGACATCGTCGACGGGGGGACGGACCGTCGGGCCAACTGCTCCGGGGTCAGGCCCTCGCACTTCATCCGCAGGGTCATGCGGTATCCCGAGAGGAAGTCCAGCAGCGTCGCGAGCTCGCCCTCCGGACGGTCGTCCCCGTTCTCGCGCGGGTCTTCACCCGGGTCGGCCCACATGTCGGGGTACAGGGTCGCTCGGCTCCAGCGCGTGGGTTGATCATCCATGTGGTCATGATCGTGCAAGACGGCCCGAACCGGCCACGCAATTGTTCGCCCCGACCCTTGGGGGCGTACTCGTGAGGGGCGCCGCACGGCTAATGCCGGGCGAAGGGCCAGGCCTCGATGTCGCGGTAACGGATCGGACCCGGACCGCGGCCGTAATTGCTGCCGACGAGGTGGAGGCGCTCGGCCGACCACCGGCGGCCGGTGAAGCCGGCGAGCTCGGCAGCCGCCGTGACCACGGAGTCCGGATCGTCGCGGCGGGCCCTGGCGAGCGTCAGATGGGGGCGCAGCGGCCTGTCCTCGAAGGGAATGCCGCAGTCCTTGACGGCGGCCCGGACCGTGCCGGCGAGCTCGTGCAGTCCGTCGAGGTCACCGGCGATCCCGCTCCACAGCACCCGGGCGTCGAAGTGCCCGCCACCCCGCAGTTCCAACTCCACCGGGCCCCGGGCCGCCGCGATCCGTGCCAGTGGCGGCTGGAGGAGCGGAACGGTCTCGACCGGAAGTTCGCCGAGAAACGCCAGGGTGATGTGCCAGTCCTCGATCCGGTTCCACCGCATGCGGGGATGCGCCTCGTACGCGGGGCCCAGTTCCTGCGCGAGTTCGGCCTTCGCGTCGTCGGGCGGGGCGAGCGCGATGAACAGGCGTACGGTCGCCGTCCGCGTCGCGTCATCAGCGGCCCCCTCGCCGTGTCCGGGAGCCTCAGCCATGTTCCGTTCCCCACCCGTGTGCGTTCCGCGGTCGTCCGGGTCGAGCGTACGCGGTGTTCCGGGTGCCCCGGACCGTGCCCCGGGCAGCTCACTGCACCATGCCCGCAGTGCAGGGACACGGCGTCCTACGGGCGCGTGGCCGGGCCCTGACGGCCCTTCCGCGTGGCCCTTCACGGGGGGTGCACGTCGGGGGCGGGGCTCCGTAGGGGGCCGGCTCAGGTCATGTTCAGATAGGGGAGGGGACCTGCGGGCTGACCGGAGGTGATGCGGCGGATGACCGCGATCGCCAGGATCGAACACAAGGCCCCGATGCCGCGGTCCACCGGGTTGTCGTACTCGGCGTGGTGGAGCACCAGGATGTGGACCGCGGCCGAAACGGGTCCGTCGCAGAGCCAGACGAACCACCAGGCGTTGATCAACCAGGTGTCGCGGGGCTCGCCGCCGGCGCGCCGGACGTCAAGGGCGATGCGACGCGGCACCCACCACATGGCGAGCGGAATGATCCACGCGCCGAGGGCGAAGCCCGGGGCGTACTTGTGGGTGCCGGGTGCGAGTACTTCGGCGTTGCAGCGACAGCGGTGGAACCAGAACAGGAACGAGATCCAGCTCGCGATCTGGAGGCCTCCGAGGGTGGCCCCCCAATCCTCGTGCCAGGGTGCGTCGGGACCGGTCAGGACGATGGCGGCGTCCACGAGGCCCAAGGTGGCGATCAGGCTCGTGGCGACCAGGGCGGGCCCGGAGGGGTCGCGGAAGAGGTAGCGGGGGCCGCGGGCGGCCGCGGGCCCCACGGGCAGGTTGTATCGGTTCACTGGGCCTTCCCCCGTACTGCCGCCGTGCTCGGGTGGAGCAGCGGTGATCACCAACCTCGGCATGGTAAGTGCCCACCGGCGGTGCGCCAAGGGGGCGGTGAGCACGACGCGCGCCCCCGGGCCTGCCGCGCCCACCGGTCGTCGAACGGGAGAGGCCTCCATGGACGCGGCGCACGCACTCACCGGGCCGGGAACGGCTCCGCGACGGCCGGCCCGACCGGTTGGTCCGCGTCGAGTGAGATTCCGATGCGTGGGGTGGCACCCGAGAGCACGCCCCACAGGGCGTCGCTCAGGAAACGGGTCAGTTCGTCGAGGGAGCTCCGTGACTCGGGGTGCGCCGCCCACTGGTTCACCACCCCGTCGACCAGGCCGACCATGCCGAAGGCCAGGTTGCGGGTGAAGCCCGCAGGGGGGCGTCCGCCGCCGAGCAACTGCCGGCCGTAGGCGTCCAGGACCCCTGCCAGGTGGAGGGCGATGGCGGTGCGGGTCCCCGCTGCCGCGTGTGAGCCGGTGGCGAGGAACTGGTGGAGGTGCGGGTGTTGCGCCACCCAACCGACGTAGGTGGCAGCGGCGTGTTCGATCGCTTCCCCGACTGTGCCCTTCGGGTCGAGGGCGGGGGACAACGAGGCCATCAGGTCGGCGGTGATGCGCGCGCGGATCTGCTCGTCGAGGTCCTCACGGCTGCGGAAGATCCGGTAGACGACGGAGCGCGGCATCCCGGCTTCGGCGCCGATCGCGGCCACGCTGACGGTGGTGCCCTCGCGGCCGATGACGGAGAGGGCCGCGGTGAGCACCTGGTCGCGACGTTCGGCGCGGTGACCGGTCCAGCGCGTGTCGCGACCGTCGGGGCGCCGGTCCTCTGGTGCGTCTTTGTCCTCGGCCACGGCGTGGATCGTACCCGCGTAGGGGAGGAGGTGGCGTCGCAGGGGTGGTGCAGGTCACGTTACCGTCGGTATCTTGGACGCGGTGATACAGGTAAATTCCGATCCCGGCATTGACCCCGGGGGACAATGCGCACCGCCACGACCGGCCGTAGAGGGGATGGACATGGAGAACCGGCACGTCGACGTGCTGATCATCGGAGCGGGGCTGTCCGGGATCAGCGTCGCCTGTCACCTGCTCGCCGGAAACCCCGGGACCACGTACGAGATCATCGAGCGGCGCTCCGGAATCGGCGGCACCTGGGACCTGTTCCGCTACCCCGGCATCCGCTCCGACTCGGACATGTACACCTTCGGCTACGGCTTCCGTGCCTGGCACGGCACCAAGGTCCTCGCCGACGGCACGGACATCCGCCGCTACATCCGGGAGACCGCGGAGGAGCACGGCGTCACCGACCACATCCGCTTCGGCCGCCGGGCCGTGCGGGCCGACTGGTCCGGTGACGAGGGCCGCTGGACCGTGGAGACCCTCGACGAAGCCACTGGTGAGACCCACGTCCTCACGGCCCGGTTCCTCGTCGGAGCCACCGGCTACTACGACTACGACGGCGGCCACCGACCGCAGTTCCCCGGCGAGGAGCGCTTCCGGGGCACCCTCGTCCACCCGCAGCACTGGCCCCGGGACCTCGACCACACCGGCAAGCGCGTGGTGGTCATCGGCAGCGGTGCCACCGCCATCACCCTCGTTCCCGCGATGGCTCCCGAAGCCGCGCACGTGACCATGCTCCAGCGGTCTCCCACGTACGTCATGGCGCTCCCCGCGGACGACCCCCTCTCGGTGCTCCTGCGCAAGCTGCGCGTTCCGGCCGGGGTCGTCCACCGCCTCGGACGCGCCCGCAACATCGCGATGCAGCGCGGCCTGTACGCCCTGTGCCGCAAGGCCCCCCGCCTGATGCGCAAGGTGCTGCTCGGCGCGGTCCGGGCGCGGCTCGGCGGCGATGTCGACATGCGCCACTTCACCCCGTCGTACAAGCCCTGGGACCAGCGACTGTGCGTGGTGCCCGGCGGCGACCTCTTCACGACCCTCAGGAACGGGAAGGCCTCCGTGGTCACCGACCACATCGAGACGTTCACCGAGACCGGCGTCACGGTCGGGTCCGGCGAAGAGATCCCGGCCGACATCGTGGTCACCGCGACGGGCCTGCGCATGCAGCTCGCCGGCGGCATGGAACTCACCGTCGACGGAACCCCCGTCGTCACCCGCGACCGCCTCCTCTACAAGGGCGTGATGCTGGACGGCGTTCCCAATCTGGTGATGATCATCGGCTACACCAACGCCTCCTGGACGCTCAAGGCCGATCTCGCCGCCGCCTACGTCAGTCGGCTCATCGACCACATGGACCGGCACGGCCTCACCGCCGTCACCCCCGTCGCGACCGAGGCCGACCGCTCCCAGATCTCCGTCATGGGCGAGTCCCTGACGTCCGGTTACATCGCGCGGGGCGACGCCATCATGCCGCGCCAGGGCACCCGTGACCCGTGGCGCATCCGGAACAACTACTACCGCGACCGTCGCGCCCTGCGGCGCTCCCCGGTCGCGGATCCCGCGCTCCGCTTCGACCGCGCGGCCCCCCACGGGCGGTCCGCGCCCCCACAAGACCGGACCGCGGCTGTCTGAAGCCGCTCCGGTCGTCCGCCCGGACAACCGACCGCGAGAAACCGAGGACGAAGATGACCAGCGTGCAGGACTATCACGAGAGGCTCCGGACCCTGTCCGAGGCCTCGGTGCGCATCCACTTCGACGCTTTCACCGACATCGACTGGGACCACCCCGACTTCGCGATCGACCCTGCCGACGCCCGCTGGGTGCTCCCCGCCGCCGACCCGCTCGGCGGTCACCCCTGGTACCGGGAACAGCCGTTGGAGGTGCGCACCAGGATCGGGCTGTGGCGGTACGCCAACATCGTCAAGGTCGGCATGCAGTTCGAGAACGTCCTCATCCGCGGGGTGATGGACTACCTCTTCGCCCTCGGCAACCAGAACCCCGAGTTCCGCTACCTCACCCACGAGGTCACCGAGGAGTGCCACCACACCCAGATGTTCCAGGAGTTCGTGAACCGCGCGGGCGCCGACGTGCCCGGGGGGCGCCGCTCCTTCCGCGTCCTCAGCCGTTTTCTGCCGCTCGCGGGCTCGCTGCTTCCCGAGTCGTTCTTCACCGGCGTCCTCGCCGGCGAGGAGCCCGTCGACCACCTCCAGAAGGCGATCCTGCGCGGTGGCGGGGACGTCCATCCGTTGATGCGCCGGATGATGCAGATCCACGTCGCCGAAGAGGCCCGCCACATCTCCTTCGCCCACGAGTTCCTGCGCGTCAAGGTCCCGGGCTACGGCAGGGTGCGCAGGGGGGCGCTGTCCGTGGCCTTCCCGGTCATCATGCGGGTGCTCGGGGACGTCATCATGGTGCCCGACCGGAAGACCGCCGAGACGATCGGGGTGCCCCACTGGGTCATCAAGGACATCTTCTGGAAGTCCCCCGACGGCCGGAAGATGCTGCGCGACCTCTTCTCCGACGTGCGGATGCTCGCCGAGGACATCGGCCTGATGAACAAGACCTCCCGGCAGGTGTGGAAGGTGCTGCGCATCGACGGCCGCCCGTCGCGCCACCGCGGCGAACCCGCCCCGTACGCCGCCTGACGAGCGCCGTCCCGCCGGTCCCGTGAACGGAGAACCATGACCTACGTCGTCACCCGCTCGTGCTGCGCCGACGCCTCCTGCGTGCTGGCCTGTCCGGTCAACTGCATCCATCCCGCCCCCGGTGAACCGGGCTTCGGGAAGACCGAGATGCTGTACGTCGATCCGCGCACCTGCGTCGACTGCGGCGCCTGCACGACGGCCTGTCCGGTGGGCGCGCTCAAACCGCACACCCGACTCACCGAAGCGGAGCTTCCCTTCCTCGACCTCAACCGCGCCTACTACGAAGCCCATCCGCACGGGGACCGCACCCCGATGGCCTTCGTCCCCGCCCCACGCCGCCTCTCGGGATCCGAGTTGCGGGTCGCCGTCGTCGGTGCGGGGCCGGCCGGACTGTTCGCCGCCGATGAACTGCTCCGGCACCCCGGGGTGACCGTCACCGTCTACGACCGGCTGCCCACGCCCCACGGGTTGGCGCGGGCGGGGGTCGCGCCCGATCACCAGGACACCAAGCAGGTCGCCCGGCTCTTCCGGGCCGTCGAGGGCCAGCCCGGCTTCTCGTACCGACTCGACACGGAGGTCGGGCGGGACCTCCAGCATGCCGATCTGGTCCGCACCCACCACGCCGTGCTCTACGCCGTGGGTGCCGCCACGGACCGCCCGCTCGGCATCGACGGCGAAGGGCTGCCCGGCAGCGCCTCCGCCACCGACTTCGTGGCCTGGTACAACGGCCACCCCGACCACAGCGGCGCTCGCTACGCCCTGGACGGCGAGCGGGCGGTCGTCATCGGCAACGGCAACGTGGCCCTGGACGTGGCGCGCGTGTTGACCGCCGACCCCGAGTCCCTGGCCCGTACCGACGTCTCCGACCCGGCGCTGGCCGCGCTCCGCACGAGCCGCATCCGCGAGGTCGTCCTCCTCGGACGCCGCGGGCCTGCCGAGGCCGCGTTCACCCTTCCGGAACTGCTCGCGCTCGCCTCCCTCGACGGGGTGGACGTCCTGGTCGAGGAGTGGCCGGCGGACGTTCCGGCGGACGCCAGCCCCAAGACCGAGGTGCTCGCCCGACTCGCCGCCCGAACCCCGGTGCCGGGGCGGCGCCGCATCGTCCTGCGCTTCCGGACGCGCCCGGTTCGGATCGTCGGCGGCGACCGGGTGGCGGGAGTGGTCGTGGAGCGGAGCACACCCCCGTACGGCGGATCGGCGCGGGAGGCGTCCGACCCCGACGGCGGCACCCCCCGGACCACGGAGAACGCGGGGGCGACCGAGACGATCGAGGCCTCGCTCGTCCTGCGGGCGATCGGCTACCGGGCACGCCCCGTGCCGGGACTCCCGTTCGACGGGACCACCGGCACCGTGCCCCACGAGCGGGGGCGGGTGGAGCCGGGCGTGTACGTGGCGGGCTGGATCAAGCGCGGTGCCTCGGGGTTCATCGGCACCAACAAGTCCTGCGCCCAGGAGAGCGTGTCCGCGCTGCTCGACGACTTCGAAGCCGGACTGCTCGCGGCCCCCGTCGACGGGGGCGCGACGCACGACGCTCCCACGCGCGGGGTCGACCTCGAGGGTTGGCGGGCGATCGACGCCGCCGAGCGCGCCGAGGGCGTTCTCCAAGGGCGCCCCCGCGTCAAGCTCGTCGACAGGGAAGCCCTGCTCGCCGCAGCGGGATGCCGATCCCGAGACGGGGGCGTCCCGGCTTCCCCACGCGTCACCCCGTAGCCACGAGGGACGGGGCCAGGGCGGACTGCCGGGGCCCCGTCGTGCGCGCAAGGGGGGCGCTGCGGTGCCTGCCGGTGGGTCACGGGAACTGAGGGCGCTCAGGGGCTTGTCAGTGCAATTTCACATTACTATGTTACACCGCACACGGCTTGATGAACGCCCGTCATACGCCGTGCGAACCCGACCAGTTCGCCCACCCATCCCCACACCCACCCCCCATCAGCAGGAGTTCCGTTGTCCCTCAACAGACGTGTGCGCTCGTCCCTGCTCTCCTCCGCCATCGCCGTCACCCTCGTGTCCTCCGCCGGACAGGCGGGCGCTTCCGCAGCGGGTGCGGACGCCCGGACCGCGCCGGTCACGGCCCCCGCCGCAGCGCCCGGTGCGCCGGCCCCGCAGGCGAAGCCGGGTGCGAACCCCTTCGACGAGGTCGAACACCGCGCCTCCGCCCCGCGCGCCACCTTCGGATCCGCTCCCGCGCCGGGCGGGCTCGCCACGGGCCGCGTCCCCGGTCGGGCCCCGGCCCGCACCGCCGCCCGCACCCTCGCGGTCACCGCCACCAGCACCGGTGTTCCCTGCACGCTCGACGGCATCACCAGCCTCGCCCCCGAACGGTTCGCCGACTTCCTCGCGGACCCGGCCGTCACCGCCGACGGCTGCCTGTCCGGCCTGATCTGGACCTGGGACGCCCGGCTCGCGCCGGTCATGTCGGACGCCCACGTGCAGGCCGTCGCCCGCCGCATATCGAGCCTGGCCGCCTCGCACGACGGGCGGAACTCCTCCCACCTGGAGGAGATGTTCACCTATCTGCACGCCGTTGCGTACCACGACTTCTCACGCGACGAGATCGACACCACCGACGCCCCCACGGTGGACGCGGTCCGCCGGGCCGTCGCCGACTTCGGTGCCGCCGCCCGCACCTTCGACGTCACGAAGAGCAACGCGAACACCCTGCGCGAAGCGCTCTACGCGGCGAGCGCCCCCGGACTGCGCCAGCACCAACTCGGCTTGATCGAGAAGGTCCTGGCCACCATGGACCCGTCCCACACCACCACCCACCTCGACCCGGCCTGGGCGGGCGCCGCGCTCGCCGGGCTCTCGGTCAACTACCTCGGCATCTACCCCGGCAACCAGGACGCCGCCTTCCACACGGCGGTCGCCGCCGACCCGGCGTACCGCGCGACCTTCAAGGCCTTCGCCGGGTACGGCCACCTGAAGGGCACCGCCAACAGCTGGGTCGCCCGCGACGCGATCAGCGAATACGGCCGCTTCGGCCAGGTCGACGGCCTCCGGGACGGCGTCGTCGCGGACCTCGGCGGCATGCTCGACACCGCCGTCGCCTCCTTCGGGCAGGGCAGCGAGCAGTGGGCGAAGGTCGTCTCGTGGCTCAACCACTACGAGGCCTGCGAGCCGTACGGCGTGTGCAAGGAGGACATCGAGAAGCAGCTCTTCCCGTACACCTACACCTACGACAACGGGGCCATCAAGGTCCGCACCGCGCTCGACCGGGCCACCGTCGACCAGCTTTACTACGCGAGCAAGCAGGTCAAGGCGCAGTACCACCGCGTCCTCGGCACCGACCAGCCGCTCGCCGGGGACGACAACACCACCCTGAACATCGTGCTCTACGCCTCCCGCGCGGACTACGAGAACTACCACCCCGTCCTCACCGGCATGGGAACCAACAACGGCGGCATCTACATCGAGCGCGGCGCCACCTTCTACACCTACCAGCGGCGCGTCCCGCAGGACTCCTCCCTCACCCTCGAAGAACTCTTCCGCCACGAGTACACCCACTACCTGAACGGCCGCTTCGCCGTCCCCGGCTTCTTCGGCGAGGGCCCCTGGTACCAGGGCGACCGCACCACCGCCATGGACGAGGGCACCGCCGAGTTCTTCGACGGGGCCACCCGCGACGACGGCATCGCCGTCCGGAAGTCCCTCGTCAAGAGCATCATCAACGACACCGCCGGCGGCGGCCCCCGCATGAACGTCCGTCAGATCCTCAACGCCACCTACGACGGCGACGGGTTCCGCTTCTACAGCTACGCCGGCACCTTCTTCGAGTTCCTGTGGACCGAGAGGCCCTCCCTGCTCCGCGAGATGTACACCCACCTGCGGGCCGACGACGTGGCCGGGTACGACGCGTGGCGCGACCGGCTCGGCTCCGACACCGACGTCCAGCGCGCCTACGACCGCTTCCTCGACGCACAGATCGCCAAGGTCGACCAGCTGTACGTGCCCGACACCACCTACACCCCCAACGGACAGCTCCGGGACTCGGCGCTCGCGTCCGTGAAGTCCTCCTTCGCCACCGCCACCTACAACACCCCCGACTGCGTGGAGAACGGCGACCCCGGCAAGCGCCGCTTCATCTGCACCGGCCGGATCACCGCCAACCTGTCCGACTGGGCCAGTGAGGACCAGAACTTCAAGGACATGTCCGAGACCGTCGACTACTTCATCCTCGACCGGGCCGGCGCCGCCTCGAACAACCTCGCCGACATGAACTGCAGCTTCGGACCCATCGACATCTGGTCCACCAAGGTCGCGGGCACGTCGAGCTACCGCTGCGAGGGCCCCCTCCGCAGCTGACCGTCCCGCCCGCCGGGTCGGTCCCTCCACGGGGGAGGGACCGGCCCGGCACCCGCATGCCCGTCACTCTCCGCCCGGAGGCCGTACGTCGTGAGCACCACCCCGCACCCCGTCCGCACCACCGACTACCACACCGCAGGCGAGCCCTTCAGGATTGTCGACCGGGGCCTGCCCGCGGTCCCCGGCGACACCGTGGCGGAGCGCCGCGCCCTCGCGCCCCGTCTCGACCCCCTCGACCGGCTGCGCCGCCTCCTGGTCCAGGAACCGCGCGGTCACTCCGGCATGTACGGCGGGTTCGTCGTGCCGCCCGACGACGACGGAGCCCACTTCGGCGTCCTGTTCTGGCACAAGGACGGCTACTCCACCGCCTGCGGCCACGGCACGATGGCGCTCGGCGCCTGGGCCGTCGACACCGGACGCGTGGCGGCGCCCGACGACGGTGACGTCCCCGTGCGCATCGACGTCCCCTCGGGCCGGGTCACCGCCACCGTCCACCGGGCCGCCGGGCGCACCACCGGGGTCACCTTCCGCAACGTTCCGACCCGCGTCCTCGCCCGCAAGCTCCCCACGACCACGTCCCTCGGCACCGTCGAGGTCGACCTGGCCGATTCCGGCGCCTGCTACGCCTCCCTCCCCGCCCGCGCCCTGGGCCTGGACACCACCCGGACCTCCCTGCCGGCCCTCGTCCGGGTCGGACGAGAGGTCCGCGCTGCCTTCCCGGAGCACGACGTCTACGGCGTCATCCTGTACGAGGAGCTTCCCGACACGGCCGCCGGCCCGCGCCAGCGCAACGTCACCGTCTTCGCCGACGGACAGATCGACCGCTCGCCCTGCGGTTCCGGCACTTCCGCCCGGCTCGCCCTGCTCGGCGAGGACGGGCGCCTCGGCCCCGGAGACACCCTCACCCACGAGTCGGTCGCCGACACCGAGTTCACCGGTCGGCTGTTGGCCGGAGGCATCACCGAGGTCACCGGCGCCACCCACCGCACCGGCACCCACAGCTTCGTCCTGGATCCGCACGACGACCTCGGAACGGGATTCCTCCTGTGACCGGCCCGACCGATCTGCTCCGGATCGACGCCCCGACCATGAGCCGCCTGCTGTCCCCGGCGGCGGCCGTCGACGTCCTTGCCGACGCCCTGCGCGCCGGGTTCGACCCCGAGGCCGCCCCGTCCCGCAGCGCCGTACCCGTCCCGGCCGGGGAACTCCTCCTCATGCCGGCGGCCTTCGGCGCCCATGCCGGAGTGAAGATCGCCGGGGTGGCCCCCGGCAACCCGGCCGTCGGCCTGCCCCGCATCACCGGCTCGTACCTGCTCCTCGACGGCACCACGCTCCAGCCCCTCGCCCTCCTCGACGGCGCCGCACTGACCGAACTGCGCACCCCGGCGGTCTCCGCGCTCGCCGTGCGCCACCTGACACCGGGCGGACGGCCGCTGCGCCTGGTGCTCTTCGGTACCGGACCCCAGGCGTACGGCCACCTGGAGGCCGTCCGGGCCGTGCGCGAGGTCGCCGAAACCGTCGTCGTCGGCCGCAATCCGGTCGCCGCGCGCGCCCTCGCCGGCTATGCGCGGAGCCTCGACGTGCCCTCCCGCACCGGTACGCCCGACGAGGTCGCCGCGGCCGACCTGGTCGTGTGTTGCACCACGGCCCGCACCCCCCTCTTCGACGGCACCCTGATCGCTTCCGGTGCCGCCGTCGTCGCGGTCGGCTCGCACGAGGCATCGGCCCGCGAGACCGACACCGCCTTGGTGACCCGCGCCGAGGTGTACGTGGAGGCCCGGACCGCCGCCCTCCGCGAGGCCGGTGACCTGCTCGTCCCGATGGCCGAGGGCGCGATCGGAGCGGACCACGTCACGGGGACCCTCGCCGATCTGGTGCACGGCCGCCGCACCCCGTCGACCGTCCGGCCGCGCTTCTTCAAGAGCGTCGGCATGGCCTGGGAGGACCTCGCCGTCGCCACGGCCCTGTACACGGCGGTCCGCTCCGGCTGAGCACGTGCCGATGCCCCGGTCCCGCGCGGTGAGTTCCGGGGGGCCGGGGCATCGACGTGTGGTCAGGAGCCCTCGGGGAAGTGGCAGGCCGCCTCGCGGGCCTCCCCGGCGGCGACGACCCGCAGCAGCGGGGCCTCGGTGCGGCAGATCTCCCGGGCCTTGGGGCACCGCGGGTGGAAGGTGCACCCGGGGGGCGGGGCGGCAGGGCTCGGGGGGTCGCCCAGCAGCGTGATCCTCTCCCGGGCCCGCTCGGCCGCCGGGTCGGGCAACGGCACGGCGGAGAGCAGCGCCCGCGTGTAGGGGTGCGCCGGCGCCGTGTACACCCGTTCCTTGACGCCGATCTCCACGATCCGGCCGAGGTACATCACGGCGACCCGGTCGCAGACCCGCTTCACCACCGAGAGGTCGTGCGCGATGAAGAGGTAGGCGAGCCCGAGCTCCCGCTGCAGTCCTTCCATCAGGTTCACGATCTGGGCCTGGACGGAGACGTCGAGCGCGGAGACGGGCTCGTCCGCGACGACCAGGCGGGGACCGGTGGCCAGCGAGCGGGCGATTCCGATGCGTTGGGCCTGGCCGCCCGAGAACTCGTGCGGGTAGCGGTCGATGTGCTCCGGGATCAGCCCGACCAGGTCCATCAGCTCCGAGGCCCGCCGCCGGGCCTCGGCGGCCGATGCCCCTTGGACGAGCAGGGGATCGGAGATGATCCTGGCCACGGTCTGACGGGGGTTGAGGGAGGAGTGGGGGTCCTGGAAGACCATCTGCAGATCGCGGCGGAGCGGCTTCAGCTCCCGCTGGGACAGATGGCTGATGTCGCGCCCGTCGTACGAGACGGATCCGGCCGTGGGTTCGAGGAGTCGAACGATCATGCGTCCGGTCGTGGACTTGCCACAGCCGGACTCGCCGACCAGGCCCAGGGTCTCGCCCGCGACCACGTCGAAGGACACGCCGTCGACGGCCCGTACGGGAGACGAGCGGGCCCGACGCCCCGGGAAGGTCATGGTGAGGTCGCGCACGCTCAGCAGTGGCGGCGTGGTGGTCGTGGTCATGAGGGAACGCCTTCGTACGCGGGGAAGTGGCAGGCGACCGGATGCCCGTCCGGGCCGCCGAGCAGCGGGCGCTCGTCCGTGCAGCGGATCCGCTCCTCCGGAGAACCGGCCGAGGCCCGGGGACAGCGGGGAGCGAACGCACAGCCCGGTGCGGGGTCGAGGAGCGACGGCGGGCTGCCGGGGATCGCCCGCAGCGGTGCGTCGTCGTGGTCGTCGAGCCGGGGCAGTGAGTCGAGCAGCCCCCGGGTGTAGGGGTGGGCGGGCGTCGCGAAGAGCGAGTCCACGGGAGCGTGTTCGGCGGCCCGGCCGCCGTACATCACCAGGACGTCGTGGGCCACCCGGGCCACCACCCCCAGGTCGTGCGTGATCATCACGATCGCGAGCCCCCGCTCCTCCTGGAGGCGGGCGAGGAGCTCCAGGATCTGGGCCTGGACGGTGACGTCCAGGGCGGTCGTCGGCTCGTCGGCGATCAGCAGGTCCGGCTCGCAGGCGAGCGCCATCGCGATCATCACGCGTTGTCGCATCCCGCCGGAGAACTGGTGCGGATACTCACCGGCGCGGCGCTGCGGCTCCGGGATGCCGACTTCGCCGAGCGCCTCCACGGCCCGTGTGCGGGCGGCTGCGCGACGGGAACCGAAGTGGACCCGGTGGTGCTCGGCGATCTGCTCCCCGACGGTGTAGTACGGATGGAGGCTCGACAGCGGGTCCTGGAAGATCATGGCCATCCGCCGGCCGCGCAGCCGGTTGAGCTCCGGCTCGGGGAGGTCGAGCAGTTCGCGTCCGTCCAGGGTGACGGAACCGGTGACCTCGGCGCCGGTGTGCAGTCCCATCACGGCGAGGGAGGTCACCGACTTCCCGGAGCCGGACTCGCCGACGATCCCGAGGGTGCGCCCCCGGTGCACGTCGAAGGAGAGCGAGTCGACCGCTCGGACGGGGCCGCGCTTGGTGGGGAAGGTGACCGTCAGGTCCCGTACCGACAAGAGGGGGGAGGATGCGGCCATCAGTACCTCACTCGCGGGTCGACGACGGCGTACAGCAGGTCGACGACCAGGTTGGCGACGACGATGAAGGTGGCGGCGAGCAGGGTGACCCCGAGGATGACGGGCTGGTCGCCGCTGGACAGGGCGCCGTAGAAGAGACGTCCGATGCCCGGGAGCCCGAAGATGGACTCCGTGATGACGGCGCCGGCGAGCAGACCGCCGAGGTCCATGCCGAAGATGGTCAGGATCGGCGTCATGCCCGCACGGAGTCCGTGCTTGACGACCACCGTGCGGCGCGGCAGTCCCTTGGCCCGCGCGGTCCGGATGTACGGCTCCGCCATGGACTCGATCATCGAACTGCGGCTCTGACGCGCGTACATGGCCGCGTAGAGGACGGCGAGCGCCAGCCAGGGGAGCAGCAGGTTGGTGGCCCAGGAGACGGGATCGTCACCGAAGGGCACGTACTGCGGGTAGGGCAGGAGCCCGGTGACCCGGATCAGTCCGTAGATCAGCAGCACCGAGGTGAAGTAGACGGGCAACGAGGCGGCGGCCACCGCGCCGACCATCAGGGCCCGGTCGGTGAGCGTGTCCTTGTGCAGTGCGGCCGTGACGCCCGCGGAGAGTCCGAGTAGCAGCCAGATCGCGGCGGCTCCGACGGCGAGGGAAGCGGAGACCGGGAGCCGGTCGACGAGCAGGTCCCACACGCCCTCGCTGTTCTCGTACGAGTAGCCCAGGCACGGGAAGTCACAGTGCAGGGCGTACTGGCCGCTGCCCATCGTGCGGCCGGTGAAGATGCCGGTGACGAAGTCGGTGAACTGCCGCCACAGCGGCGCGTCCAGGCCCATGTGGGCGCGGATCGCCTCCAGGCGTTCGGTGCTGCAGGCCTTGCCGCAGGCCGCGGCGGCGGGGTCGGAGGGAAGGACGTAGAAGATGGTGAAGGTGACGGCGGCGACGGCGAGGAGGACGCCGAGCACGCCGAGGAGCCGGCGCCCGAGGTAGAGGATCACCTGCGGCTCCCCCGCGGGTCGAGGACGTCCCGCAGCGCGTCCCCGAGGAGGGTGAACGCGAGCACGGTGAGGAAGAGACAGAGGCTCGGGACGGCGAAGTACATGGGGTCCGTGTCGTAGTAGGAGACGCTCTCGGCGATCATCTGGCCCCAGGAAGGGGTGGGTGGGCGAACGCCGACGCCCAGGTAGCTCAGGGCGGCTTCGGTCGCGATCATCCCCGGGACGATCAGCGTCGTGTACGCGATGACCGGCCCGGCGACACCCGGGAGGACGTCACGGGCGAGGATCCGCCAGGGCCCCGAACCGCCGACCCGGGCGGCGTCGACGTACTCGCGGTGCTTGAGGGACAGGGTCTGACCGCGGACGACCCGGGCGATGCCGGGCCAGCCGAAGAGGCCGATGACGGCGGTCATGAGCACGATGCGGTTGACGTCCCGGGCCACCGACATCATCGCGATCATGAAGATGAGGGAGGGGAAGGACATGGTGAGGTCCATCAGCCGGGAGAGCACGGTGTCGGTGCGACCGCCGAAGTAGCCGGCGGCGATGCCGGCCGCCGTGCCGACGGCGACCACGATCGCCGTCGCCGCGAAGGCGATGAGGAGGGAGACCTGGGCGCCGTGCACGACCCGGGCGAACAGGTCGCGGCCGGTGACGGGTTCGACGCCGAGCCAGTGCTCCGCCGAGACGCCGCCGAGCGCTCCGATGGGTTGGCCGCCCAGATAGGGGTCGACGGCACTCTTGTCGAACTCCTCCGGTCCCCAGCCACCCAGTGAGCTGATCAGCGGGGCGGCGACGGTCATCAACACGAAGAGGGCGACCACGGCGAGCGAGAGCTTCACGGATGTGCGGCGGCGCAGCTCGGTTCGGACGAGTTGCCAGGGACCGCTCCCCGCCCGGGTGGGAGGGGAGGTCGAGGTGGTGGTCATGGGGTGTGGGCTTCCTTCGGTCCGTCGGCCTCAGCCCTGGCTCTTCGTCGGGTCCTTGAGGCCGACCGTGGCGTAGTCGATCTGACCGCCGAAGGAGGTGTGGCCGAAGGCGCCGGCGATGTTGGTGCCGAGCAGCAGGGGCTGGCGCTCGATCACGACGGGCATGGTCGGGGCCTTCGCGAGGATCTCCCCGTCCAGTTCCTGCCAGGCCTTGTTCGCCTGGGAGCCGTCGGTCATCGCGGCGATGGCGTCCATCCGCTGCATGGTCTCCTCGTCGCGGAAGAGGGAGTGGTTGCCGGAATTGCCCTTCTCCTTGATGTAGCGGCCGTCGAAGACGAAGGGGAGGAAGGTCGAGCCGGAGGGGAAGTCGGGGCACCAGCCGCTGTAGACGAGGTCCGTGCGGTTCTTGGTGTCGCCGATGGTGTCGTAGAAGGCGGAGGGGTCGACGGTCTCGATGGTGACCTTGATCCCGGCCCGCCCCAGGGACTGCTGGATGGCCTCGCCGACCGACTTGTCGCCGTTGGAGACGGTGATGCTGGTCGAGAAGCCGTCGGCCTTGCCCGCTTCCTTCAGGAGCTGCTTGGCCTTCTCCACGTCACCGGTGAGCGGGATCCCGAGGGTGTCGGGCTGCTTGCCGCCGAAGAGGGAGCCCGGCATGAGCGCGGTCGCCGGGTCGTTGAGCGCGGGGCCGCCGGAGGCGGTGAGGACGGCTTCGCGGTCCAGGGCGTACTGCACGGCCTTGCGGACCCGGACGTCGTCGAAGGGGGCGCGTCCGGTGTGCATCTGCACCATTTCGGTGCAGCTGGTGGACTCGGCGAGGAGCCGCGCCTTCACCTCGGGCTTGGTGAGGACCTTGGGGGTCGATTCGGGGCGGAGCTTGGTCCAGGCGACGGAGGAGGCGTCGGTGCCGCTGGACGAGATGAGCCGGTCGTCGATCTGATTGGCCTTGAGGCCCATGACGACGACGATCCGGTCGGGGTACGCCTTGCGCACGGCGTCGCTCTTCGGGTCCCAGTGGGTGTTGCGGACGAGGACGAGCTTCTTGTCGCGGGCGTACGATTCGATCTTGTACGGACCGGAGGAGAAGGGCCGGTTGTCGTACTGGGGCCCCTTGTCCTGGGACTCGGGGACGGGAGCGAAGGTGGGGAGCACGGTCGCGTAGGGGAACTCGGCGAACGGCTTGCGGAGTTCGAAGACGATCGTGCGGTCGTCGGGCGTCTTCACGGAGTCGAGGTGCTTGCCCTTCGCCGGCCCCTGGTACCCCTCGGCGCCGACGAGGTAGCGGGCCGCGTAGTCGGGGCCGCCGGGCAGGTCGGGGGAGAAGGACCGCTCCACGTTGTACTTGACGTCCTGGGCGGTGACGGGCGATCCGTCCTCGTACTTCAGGCCCGGCTTGAGGCGGAAGGTCCAGGTCTTGGCCCCGTTGGAGGAGGTGCCGAGGTCCTCGGCGAGGTCGGGCATCAGCTCCCCGCCCTTCGCGCCCGGCTCCGCCTTGTACGTGAGCAGGGTGCGGTAGAGCAGCCGGGTGCCGAAGTCCATGTCTCCCATCACCCAGTTGCGGGCCGGATCGAGGTGGCTGAAGTCCTGGTTGGACAGGACGGTCAGGGTGCCGCCCTTCTGGGGGGTGCCGCCGACGACCGTGCCGTTGGTGGAGGTGGCCGGGTTCTTCTGCTCGGGGTTCCCGGCGGTCTTCTGTCCGTCGGAACAGCCCGTCGCGCCGAGGGCGAGGGTCGTCACCAGGGCGATGGCCAGGGTGTGGGTGCGCTTGTTCATGAGTGGTCACTCCGGGGTGCAGCAGTCGGACAGCCGGCGTCGGCTGGAATGTGACCGGTAACATAGTAATGTGAAATTGTACTGACAAGGCGTGGGGAGCTCCGTTACTCATCCGTGTCCGGAGGGTGGCGGGACCTCGGAAGTTGCGCTGTGATGCTCGCCGAAGGAGGGGTGCGAGAGGTCTTGGCAACGTGAGTGCAATGTGAAATATTACTGACGTGCCCACGAGAAACACCACCGATGTCATCGTCGTCGGCGCCGGCGTGGTCGGCGCGGCCTGCGCCCATTACGCCGCCCGAGTCGGGCTCTCCGTCACCGTCGTCGACCGGGGTTCCGTCGCCGGCGGCACGACGGGAGCGGGTGAGGGAAACCTCCTGGTCTCCGACAAGGAGCCGGGGCCCGAGCTCGAACTCGCCCAGATCGCCACCGCCTTGTGGCGCGAACTCGCCGAACGGCTCCCGCCGCAGATCGAGTACGAGGGCAAGGGCGGCCTCGTGGTCGCCTCGGACGAGCCCGGGATGCGCGCGCTGCGGGACTTCGCGGCGCGCCAGGAGAAGGCGGGCGTCACCACCCGGGAAGTCCCGGCGGACCGGCTCCACGACCTGGAGCCCCACCTCGCCCCCGGCCTGGCGGGCGGCATCCACTACCCGCAGGATGCCCAGGTGATGCCCGCCCACGCCGCCGCCCGTCTGCTGCGCGCAGAGCGCGAGCGGATCCGGCTGAGGTTGGGCGAAGAGGTCACCGCCCTGCTCACCGACTCATCGGGACGGGTGCGCGGCGTGCGGACCTCGGCCGGTGAGATCCACGCCCCGTACGTGGTCAACGCCGCCGGCACCTGGGGCGGCGCGATCGCCGAACTCGCGGGCGTACGGCTCCCCGTCATGCCCCGCAGGGGTTTCGTCCTCGTCACCGAGCCGCTGCCGCGCGTCGTCCGGCACAAGGTGTACGCCGCGGACTACGTGTCGGACGTGGCCAGCGGCTCCGCCGCGCTCCAGACCTCGGCGGTCGTCGAGGGCACTCCGGCGGGTCCGGTCCTGATCGGCGCGAGCCGGGAGCGGGTCGGCTTCGACCGCACCCTCTCCACCGAGGTCCTGCGCCGCCTCGCCCTCGGGGCCACCGCCCTGTTCCCGGCCCTCGGCGCCGTGCGGGTCATCCGCACGTACCTCGGCTTCCGCCCCTACCTGCCGGACCACCTGCCCGCGATCGGACCCGATCCGCGCGCCCCCGGCCTCCTGCACGCCTGTGGTCACGAAGGGGCGGGCGTCGGACTCGCCCCGGTGACCGGACGGATCGTCGCGGCGTGCTTGACCGGCGCCCAGCCACCCCTCGACATCCATCCGTTCCGGCCGGAACGGTTTGCCGAGCGGGCGGGCTGAACCGGCTCCGCACGCCAACGTCATCGTCACCGTCCCGAGAGGAGGGCCCGTGGCCCGCACCCCCGCCGAACTCGTCGGCGCACAGCCCGATCCGCCGTTCGAGATCACCTTCGACGGCCGTCGCGTCACCGCCCTGCCGGGGCAGACCGTCGCCGCAGCCCTCTGGGGCGCCGGCATCCTGGCCTGGCGCACCACCCGGGACGGTGGCCGGCCGCGCGGCGCTTTCTGTGGCATCGGGCAGTGCTATGACTGCCTCGCCACCGTCAACGGCGAACCCAACCGGCGCGCCTGCCTGGTCCCGGCCAGTCCCGGCGACACGATCACCACACAGGAGGGGCACGGCCGTGACCGTCTTGCCGTCTGAACCCGGTGCGCAGCACCAGGAGTACGACCTCGCGGTCGTGGGTGCCGGGCCCGCCGGACTCGCCGGGGCCGTCACCGCCTCCGAACTCGGCCTCTCCGTCGCCCTCCTGGACACGTCCGCCCAGACCGGCGGACAGTTCTACCGTCACCCCGCACCCGCACTGGGGGCGGTGCGCCCGGAGGCGCTGCACCACGACTGGTCCGCCTACTCCGACCTCCGGCGGCGCCTCCACGGGAGCGACGCCGTCCATTTGGCCGGCCATCACGTGTGGTCCACGGTCCGTGAACCGGACGGAAGTTGGACGGTGCACGCGGTCACCGGCACCGACGGGAACGGCGAGCGGCCTGTTCGGGTCCGGGCGCGCGCACTGCTCCTCGCCACCGGCGCGTACGAGCGTCAACTTCCCTTCCCCGGTTGGACCCTGCCGGGGGTCGTGGGTGCCGGAGGGGCGCAGGCCATGCTCAAGTCCGGACTCGTCCTCCCGGGCCACCGGGTCGTCGTGGCGGGCAGCGGTCCGCTGTTGCTCGCCGTCGCCTCCTCGCTCGCCGCGGCGGGAGCGCAGGTGCCGGCCGTGGTCGAGGCCGCCGGCTATCTGCGTTACGCCCGCAACCCCCGGGTGCTGCTGAGTAACCCGGGCAAGGCGGCCGAGGCCCTGCTGCACGGTGCTGCGCTGCTCCGTCACCGGGTGGGAGTCCGGCTGCGCAGTGCCGTCACCGAAGTGCACGGCGCCGGCCGGGTGGAGGGCGTCACCGTCACCCGCCTGGACGCCGACTGGCGTCCCGTGCCCGGAACCGGGCGCCGGATCGCGTGCGACGCCCTGGCCGTCGGCCACGGTCTCGTGCCCCAGACCGAGCTGGCCACGACCGTCGGCTGTGCCACCCGGCCGCTGCCCGACGGAACGCGGGGGCTCGTACTGGACGACCTCCAGGAGTCCTCGGTGTCCGGACTGTGGGCGGCCGGCGAGACGGGAGGGGTGGGTGGCGCAGAACTCGCCCGCACAGAGGGTGAGTTGGCGGGACGTGCCATCGTCGCGCGGCTCCTCGGTCGCCGCTCGGGCGGGGGTCGGATCGCGGAACTCCGCCGCCGTCGGGACCGGATGCGCACCTTCGCCGACCTGATGGCCGCGGCACACGCCCCCGGCCCCGGCTGGACCGACTGGCTCACCGACGGCACGGACGTGTGCCGTTGTGAGGAAGTCTCCGCGGGGCGCGTCCGGGAGGCGGTCGCCGAACTCGGCGCGGGGGACGCGCGGACCGTCAAGCTCCTCACCCGGGCCGGCATGGGGTGGTGTCAGGGGCGGATGTGCGGCACGGCCGTCGCCTGCCTCGCGGCGCGGGACGGCGAACCGCCCGTGGAACGACGCCCGCTCGCCGCGCCGGTCCGACTCTCGACGCTTGCCGCGCTCGACGGGGCGGCCGATCGGGAGGCCGCCTCTCCCGAAGCGTCCTAGGCGTGTGGCGAAGGCGCCTTCCGGCCTGCGCTGTCCGGCGCCCGCGCCGAGTCGCCCGAGTGCGTAGGGTCCCGCGGGCGGTCCTCCGCGCCGCGCTTGCGCACCGGCCGCCGCGGGCCCCGGCCCTCCGGGCGGGCGGGAGCTCCCTTCGAAGTGCACCCCGGGCCGACGGGAGACCCGTGTGGACCCCTCTTCTTCTTTCCCCTTCTGTAAAATGTCACACACCATAGAAAGGTCGTTGACGTGACCACCACCTGGAACACCGACCGTCCCTGGCGCGGCATCATGGTCGCCACCACCCTCCCCTTCCGCGAAGACCTCTCCGTCGACCACGACGCCTACGCCGAGCACGTCGCCTGGCTGGTCGCCAACGGTTGCGACGGCGTCGTCCCGAACGGCTCCCTCGGCGAGTACCAGACCCTCACCGACGCCGAGCGCGCCCAGGTCGTCCGCACCGCCGTCGAG
>NZ_JBHYMF010000101.1:0-24708 GCF_042742855.1 Streptomyces sp. NPDC058877
CCCCGCGCGGGGGGGGGGCCACCCCCCCCCCGGCCGGGGCCGGGCGGGCGGCGCGGGGGGGGGCGCCGTGACCGGCGCCCCGCGGCAGGGGGATCGTCACGCCGCCCACCAGACGGTGGTGTCGGCGGGCAGTTCCACCTCGTCGTCGACGATGCGGACGTCCTCGTTGGAGAGGAGGTACCGGCCGGGCAGCGGGACGGAGATGGCCCGGCCGGTGGTGTTGGCGGTGCAGACGAATCCGTCACGGCGGAAGGAGAGCACACCCTCGGGTGCCTCCAGCCACTCGACGGAGTCGCCCGCACCGAGTTCGCGGCGCTCGCGGCGCACGGCGAGCGCGCTGCGGTACAGCTCCAGGGTGGAGCCGGGGTCGCCGGTCTGCGCCTCGACGCTCAGGGCGCCCCAGGTCGCGGGCTGCGGCAGCCAGGAACCGCCGGCGCCGAAGCCGTACGAGGGGCCCCCGACGGTCCACGGGATCGGCACCCGGCAGCCGTCGCGGAAGCCGTCCTGGCCGCTGGCGCGCCAGAAGGACGGGTCCTGGCGGACCTCGTCGGGCAGGTCGGTGACGTCCGGCAGGCCGAGCTCCTCGCCCTGGTAGACGTAGGCCGAGCCGGGCAGGGCCAGCATGAGCAGGGTCGCGGCGCGGGCACGGCGGAGGCCGAGCTCCCGGTCGCCCGGCTCGCGGAGCTGGGTGCCGAGTCCCGCCGGGTTGGCGAAGCGGGTGGCGTGCCGGGTGACGTCGTGGTTGGAGAGCACCCAGGTGGTGGGGGCACCGACCGGGCGCATGGCGTCGAGCGAGGCGTCGATGACGGCACGGAGCTCGGCGGCGTCCCAGTGGGTGCCCAGGTACTGGAAGTTGAAGGCCTGGTGCATCTCGTCGGGGCGGACGTAGTGGGCGGTGCGCTCGACGGTCGGGGTCCACGCCTCGGCGACGAGGACGCGCTCTCCGGGGGTCCCGCCGGGCGAGGCCACGGGGGAGTACTCGGCGAGGATCTCCCGCCAGGAGCGGTAGATCTCGTGGACGCCGTCCTGGTCGAAGAAGGGCATGACGTCGCTGCCGAGCAGCTTCAGCTGGTCGTGGGAGCCGATGTCGGGCAGGCCCTCGGCCTTGACCAGGCCGTGGGCGACGTCGACCCGGAAGCCGTCGACGCCCATGTCCAGCCAGAAGCGCAGGATGGACCGGAACTCGTCGCGCACCGCGGGGTGTTCCCAGTTGAAGTCGGGCTGCTCCGGGGCGAAGAGGTGGAGGTACCACTCGCCGGGGGTGCCGTCCGGGTCCTCGGTGCGGGTCCAGGCGGAGCCGCCGAAGATGGACTCCCAGTCGTTGGGCGGGAGTTCGCCGTTCTCGCCCTTTCCGGGCCGGAAGTGGTAGCGCTCCCGCAGCGGCGAGCCGGGTCCCTCGCGCAGGGCGCGCTGGAACCACTCGTGCTGGTCGGAGGAGTGGTTGGGGACCAGGTCGACGATGATGCGCAGGCCCTGCTCGTGGGCTTCCCGGATCAGTGCGTCGGCGTCGAGCAGCGAGCCGAACATCGGGTCGATGGCCCGGTAGTCGGCGACGTCGTATCCCGCGTCGGCCTGCGGGGAGGCGTAGAACGGGGAGAGCCAGACGGCGTCGACGCCGAGTTCCTTGAGGTAGGGCAGTCGGCTGCGGACGCCTTCCAGGTCTCCCATGCCGTCGCCGTTTCCGTCGGCGAAGCTGCGCGGGTAGACCTGGTAGATCACGGCGTCTCTCCACCAGCCCGTGTGCGTGCCGGTGGTCGGGGCGTCGGCCGGGGTGGCGAGATGCTGGGTCATGTCTTCCCTGGAAGGTAAGGAGGTGCGTGCGGAAGGCGTGGTCAGGGCCGTCAGCCCTTGACGGCGCCGGCGGACATGCCGGTGACGAGGTGCCGCTGGGCGAAGAGGAACACCACGGCGGCGGGGACGGCGATCAGCACGGAGGCCGCGGACATCGGACCCCACTGGGCGCCGTACTGGTTGACGAACTTCTGCAGTCCGCCGGCCAGGGTGAGGTTCTCGTCGCCGACCATGAAGGCGGAGGCATAGGCGACCTCGCCCCATGCGGTGATGAAGGAGTAGAAGGCGGTGACCGCGATGCCGGGCTTGGCGAGCGGCAGGATCAGTCGCCAGAACGTGCCGAACGGGGTCAGTCCGTCGACGTAGCCGGACTCGTCGATCTCGCGCGGGATGGTGTCGAAGAAGCCCTTCATCATCCAGGCGCAGAACGGAACGGCGATGGTCAGGTAGGTGATGACCAGGCCGACCGGCTGGTTGAGCAGGCCCATCGCCGCCATGATGTTGTAGATCGGCACGATGAGGACGGCCACCGGGAACATCTGGGTGATGAGTAGGGTCCACATCAGGCCGCGCTTGCCGGGGAAGCGGAAGCGGCTGACGGCGTACCCCGTGGTGGCGGAGATGAACACACCGATGACGGTGGTGAGTCCGGCGACGAGGAGCGAGTTGCCGAACCAGGTGAGGAACGGGGTGTCCCGCAGCAGGTTCGTGTAGTTCTCGAACGTCGTCTCCTTGACGAAGTCCGTGGTGGTGGCGTACGCGGCCGGCTTCAGCGAGGTCAGCAGGACCCACAGCACCGGGAAGACGGCGATCACCGAGGCGGTGATCAGGGTGAGGTGCAGGCCGACCGAGGCGAGCGGCGAACGGCGTCCGCGGACCGGGGAGTTCGCGGCGGGGGCGGTGGGGGTCGTGGTGGTCACCAGACTTCTCCCTGCTTGCGGAGGACGCGCCGGTAGAACGCGGCGAAGACCATCAGGAGGACCAGGATCAGGACGCCCCAGGTGGAGGACTGCGCGAAGTCGCGCGGACTGATCTCGAAGGAGAACTTGTACGCCTGGGTGACGAGGATCTGCGTGGCCTCGCCGGGTCCGCCCCGGGTGAGCAGGAAGATCACCGGGAACATGTTGAAGGTCCAGATGGTGGAGAGCAGGATCACCGTGGTCGACACCGAACTGAGGCCGGGCATGGTGATGTTGCGGAAGCGCTGCCAGGCGTTCGCACCGTCCATCTCGGCGGCCTCGTAGAGCTCGCCGGGGATGGACTGGAGCCCGCCGAGGAGGGCGACCATCATGAACGGAACGCCGAGCCAGACGTTGACGAGGATGACGGAGAACTTGGCCCAGGTGGGGTCGTTGAGCCAGGGGATGCCGTCGATGCCGCCGCCCGTGAGGATCTGGTTGAGCATGCCGCGGCGCTCGTCGTAGAGGAAGCGCCAGGCGAAGACGGAGACGAAGCCGGGGACGGCCCAGGGCAGGATCAGCAGCATCCGGTAGACGGAGCGGCCGGCGATCCTGCGGTTGAGGACGTTGGCGAGGGTCAGGCCCAGGGCGAAGGTGATCGCCACACAGGAGACGGTCCAGACGACGGTCCAGATCAGCGTGCTGACGAACTGGCCGCCGGTGAGCGCTTCGGTGTAGTTGTCCAGGCCGATGAACTCATAGGTGGCCGGGAGCTCATTGACGCCGATCGACCGCGCCACGTTCCGTTCGTTGGCGTTGGTGAACGACAGATAGACACCGCGGACCAGTGGGTATCCGATGATCACGCCGAGCACGACCACCACCGGGAGCACCATCGCCCAGGCGTACCAGTGGGTGGAGAGGGAGCGCTTCGCCGCGCGGCGCGGCGTGCCAGTTCCGCGGCGTCGGCCGCGGGCGACGTGGTCGCCCGCGGCCTTCGCCACCGACTGGCTGGGAGTGTCCACAGCCATGAGCCGGCCTGCCTTCTTTCTTACTTCCAGTCCTTCAGGAGCTTGCGGTAGGAGTCACCGATCGCCTTGGCACCGGCCTCCGGGGTGGTCTGGCCGGTGAGCACCTTGGTGTACTCGACCTTGACCGGCTCGAAGAGGCTGCCGCCCTCGGGGATCCACGGGCGCTGGACGGCCTTGTCGACGACCGGCTTGAAGAAGCTGATCATCTCGTTGGTCGCGACGTCCGACTTGATGTAGACGGACTGGCGGGTCGGGAGGAGGCTGAGCTCCTTGGCGATCGTGGCCTGGGTCTCGGTCGAGCTCATGTACTCGGCGAAGGCGTAGGAGGCGTCGAGGTTCTTGGAGCCGGCGTAGACGGCGAGGTTGTGGCCGCCCTGCGGGGCGCCCTGGCCGTGCGAGCCGGCCGGGACCGGGGCGATGCCCAGGTTCGCCTTGTCGGCGAACTCCTTGCCCGCGTAGGTGTCGGCGACGGCCCACGGGCCGTTGATCATCATGGCGACCTTGCCGTCCTTGAAGGCCGCCTGCATGTTGTCCCAGCCGTTGGTCGCGTCGGTGATCGCGGCCTTCGAGTCGACGAGGTCCTTGACGGTCTTGAGCGCCTTCACGCCGGACTCGTCGTCGATCTTGATCTTCTTCTGCTCGGCGTCGACCAGGTCGCCGCCCTCGCCGTACAGGAAGGAGAGGAACCAGTACGGGTCGTCGCCCCGCAGGTAGAGACCGGTCTTGCCGGTCTTCTCCTTGATCTTGGCGGAGACGGCCTTCAGCTCGTCGATGGTCTCGGGGACCTCGACGCCGGCCTCCTTGAAGATCTTCTTGTTGTAGAAGATGCCCATGGAGTCGATGACCTGGGGGACCGCGTAGGTCTTGCCGTTGTACTTCGTCGAAGCGGCGGCCTGCTCCAGGAAGTCGTCGGCGTCCTTGAGGGCCGGAGTGCCGTCGAGCGGCGCGAGGTAGCCGAGGTCGGCGAACTCGGGGGTCCAGGCGACCTCGGAGCGGATGACGTCGGGCGCACCGGAGCCGGACTGCGCGGCGTTCTTGAACTTGTTCTGCGCCTCGCCGAACGGCACGTTCACGTACTTGACGGTGACCTTGGGGTACTTCTTGGTGAAGTCCTCGGCGACCTTCTTGAAGACCTTGTCCTCGGAGCCGACCGTGGAGGTGTCCCACCAGGTCACGGTGCCGGAGAGCTCGCCCGAGCTCTTCGAGCCGCCGTTGGAACCGCTGTCGCTTCCGCCGCACGCCGCCAGGGTCACGCCCAGGGCGGCGACCAGCGCGGTGGCCGCTATGCCACGCCGCATGTGAACTCCTTCAACTGATCCCGGGGGGACGAGGGGCTGGAACCTTCCTCATGCGACCGCTCCCTCGCGGCGCTCCGGGTTGCCAGGAACGTAACAGGGATGAAAACGAGCCGAAAGACCTTGCGGGAACTTTCTGCAAGGACCCGCGATCGTTACATCCGCGTGTCCCTAAGGTTGCCGAAGGATCGCTTGACAGGGCCCTGCGGGCCCTTCCAGGCCCGTGACGCACCCCGCAAGACGCCCGCAAGGACTGCAAGGCCTTGCGGGAGGACGATGGGGCCGGGTTGCGGAAGGGCCGGTGGGCAATACGCCCCGTGACCGGTACAGTCCATCCTCATGACCGCGCGGCTCTCCGACATCGCAGCCCAGGCGGGGGTCAGTGAGGCCACAGTCAGCCGCGTGCTCAACGGCAAGCCCGGCGTGGCCGCCACCACCCGCGAATCCGTCCTTGCCGCACTCGACGTGCTCGGCTACGAGCGGCCCGTACGGTTGCGCCAGCGCAGTGCGGGGCTCGTCGGCCTCATCACCCCCGAGCTGGACAACCCGATCTTCCCGGCCCTTGCCCAGGTCATCGGGCAGGCGCTGACCCGGCAGGGGTACACGCCGGTCCTCGCCACCCAGACCCCCGGCGGGTCCACCGAGGACGAACTCACGGACATGCTGGTGGAGCGCGGGGTCGCCGGCATCATCTTCGTCTCCGGCCTGCACGCCGACACCACCGCCGACATGACGCGCTACGACCAGTTGCGCGGCAAGGGCGTCCCGTACGTCCTCCTCAACGGCTTCTCCCCCAAGGTCCAGGCGCCCTTCGTGTCGCCCGACGACCGAGCGGCGATGCGGCTGGCCGTGACGCACCTGGCCGCGCTCGGGCACACCCGGATCGGGCTGGCGGTCGGGCCGAAGCGGTTCGTCCCGGTGCTGCGCAAGATAGAGGGCTTCCAACAGGGCATGCAGGAGCGGTTCGGCCTCACCCCCGAGGAGTCCGAGGAACTGGTCCAGCACTCGCTCTACACACTGGAGGGCGGCCAGGCGGCAGCGGGCGCACTGCTCGCCCGGGGGTGCACGGCGGTCGTCTGCGCGAGCGACATGATGGCCCTCGGCGCGATCCGGGCCGCTCGGCAGCAGGGTCTGGACGTCCCCCGGGACGTCTCGGTGGTCGGCTTCGATGACTCTCCGCTCATAGCCTTCACCGACCCGCCGCTGACCACCATCCGGCAGCCGGTGCAGGCGATGGGGCAGGCCGCGGTGCGGGCGCTGCTCGAAGAGGTGGGGGGCACCCCGGCCCCGCACTCCGAGTTCGTCTTCATGCCTGAGCTGGTCGTTCGTGGTTCAACGGCCTCGGCTCCTTCGGTGACCCGTACTCCTTCTTGAGGTGGAGCGGGTGCACCCCGAACCCGACCGAGGGATGATCGGTCGGGGGGAGGGATCTGGCACACTCTCTCGCTATGGGTGAAACGACCGTGAAGAGCTTGGACAGCCGGACGACCCCGTCGTCACCCATCGTGGCCGACGAGGGAAGGTTCGCGCGGCTGCGCGGGCGCGCACCCCGACGCCCGACGATCTGGTTCGAGATCCTGCTCATCGCGGTGAGCTACTGGACGTACTCGCTCATCCGCAACGCGGTGCCGGAGCAGAAGGCCGCGGCGCTCAGGAACGCCGACTGGATCTGGCGCACCGAGGAATCCCTCGGCCTCGCCTTCGAGCACGCCGTGAACCACGCCGTGAACTCGGTGACCTGGCTGATCGTCTCGATGAACTACTACTACGCCACCTTGCACTTCGTGGTGACCATCGGCGTGCTGGTGTGGCTGTACCGGTGGCACCCGGGTCGCTACGCGGCGTTCCGCACGGTCCTGTTCGCCACCACCGGGGTGGCCCTGGTCGGCTACTACCTGTACCCGCTCGCGCCGCCCCGGCTCATGAACGGCGTGGACTTCGTCGACACCGTCCTGGTCCACCACACCTGGGGTTCGATGGCCTCGGGCAACCTCAAGCACGTGTCGAACCAGTACGCCGCGATGCCGTCGATGCACATCGGCTGGTCGCTGTGGTGCGGGGTCACCGTCTTCCTGCTCGCCCGGGCCCCCTGGGCGAGGATCCTCGGCCTGCTCTACCCGGTGGCGACCCTGGTGGTGATCGTCGCCACCGCCAACCACTTCTGGCTGGACGCGGTCGGCGGCGTGCTCTGCCTGTCCTTCGGCTTCGCCGTCTCCTACTTCTGGTACGGCTCCCGCCCGCACCGGCTGCCGAAGCTGGTGGAACCGGTGGAGCCGGTGGGCGTCGTCCAGCGCGGCGGCCCGTCCGCGGCGCGGGGGGCGGACCGCTCGGAGGACGACGCCGAGCAGCAGGTCGGTTCCGGCACCTGACCCGGCCGGGCCCCGACCGGACGGGCCTCAGGCCCCGTAGAACAGCTCCTCGACGACGGCCCGGGCCCGCCGGGTGATCCGGCGGTAGTCGTCGACCATCTCACCGACGTGCCCGGCCTCGTACCCCAGGTAGCGCCCCACGGCCGCGAGCTCACGGGGGTCCGAGGGGAAGGTGTCGCCGGGACGGCCGCGGACCAGCATGACCGCGTTGCGGACGCGGGTGGCAAGGACCCAGGCCTCGTCCAGGGTCTGCGCCTCCTCCGTCGGGATCAACCCCGCCGCATGGGCGGCTGCGAGGGCCTCACGGGTCCGGGTCGTGCGCAGCCCCGGCTCCGCCCAGCCGTGCCGCATCTGGAGCAGTTGCACCGTCCATTCGACGTCGCTGAGGCCACCGCGCCCGAGCTTGGCGTGGAGGGTCGGGTCGGCGCCGCGCGGCAGCCGCTCCGACTCCATCCGGGCCTTGAGCCGGCGGATCTCCCTGATCGCGTCGTCGCCGAGCCCCTCCGCGGGGTACCGCAGCGGGTCGGCGAGCTCGATGAACCGCTGCCCCAGCTCCTGGTCGCCGGCCATCGGTTCGGCGCGCAGCAGGGCCTGGCTCTCCCAGACCAGCGACCAGCGGTGGTAGTAGGCCCGGTAGGACTTCAGACTGCGGACCAGGGGGCCGCTCTTGCCCTCCGGCCGGAGGTCCGCGTCGATCAGCAGCGGCGGATCGGCGGTCGGGAGTTGCAGCATCCGCCGCATCTCCGCGACCACCCGGTTCGCGGCCCGGGTGGCCTCCTGTTCGTCGACGCCCTCGCGGGGTTCGTGGACGAAGAGCACGTCCGCGTCGGAGCCGTACCCCAGCTCGTGGCCGCCGAAGCGTCCCATGCCGATGACCGAGAACCGGGTCGGCAGCTCGTCGCCCCATTCGGCGCGCACGGCGGCCCGCAGGGCGCCGGCGATCGTCGCCGCGTTGAGGTCGGTGACGGCCCTCCCCACCCGGTCGACGAGCTCGCCCGGGTCCTGCTCACGGGGGTTGTCCTCGGTGCCGTACGAACCGATGAGGTCGGCGGCGGCCGTCCGGAACAGTTCCCTGCGGCGCACCCCGCGCGCCGCGGCGACGGCCTGTTCGGCGTCGGCCGCACGTCCCACCGCCGCCAGGACCTCCTGCTCCAGGTGGTCCCGGTCGCGCGGCTTCAAGCCCTCCGGATCGCCCAGGATCGCAACGGCCTCGGGGGCGCGGAGCAGCAGGTCGGGGGCGAGGCGCCCGGCGGAGAGCACCCGGGCGAGGTTCTCGGCGGCGGCGCCCTCGTCGCGCAGCAGCCGCAGGTACCAGGGGGTCTTGCCGAGGGCGTCGGAGACCTTCCGGAAGCCGAGGAGTCCGGCGTCCGGATCGGCCGAGTCCGCGAACCAGCCCAGCAGGACGGGCAGCAGCGTCCGTTGGATCGCGGCCTTCCGGGTCACCCCCGAGGCGAGCGCCTCCAGGTGGCGCAGGGCGGCGGTGGGATCCGCGTACCCGAGCGCTTCGAGGCGCTGTCCGGCGGCCTTCGGGCTGAGCCGGATCTCACCGGGGGCGAGCTGGGCGACGGCGTCGAGGAGCGGCCGGTAGAAGAGCTTCTCGTGCAGGCGGCGGACGACGGCCGCGTGCCGCTTCCACTCCTTGTTGAGCTCGGTGACCGGGTCGGTGCGCAGGCCGAGGGAGCGTCCGAGGCGGCGCAGGTCGGCCCCGTCCTCGGGGACGAGGTGGGTGCGGCGCAGCCGGAAGAGCTGGATGCGGTGCTCCATGGCGCGCAGGAAGCGGTACGCCTCGTCGAGCTGGGAGGCGTCGGCACGGCCGACGTAGCCGCCGGCGGCGAGGGCGGCGAGCGCGTCGAGGGTGGTGCCGCTGTGCAGCGTCGCGTCGCTGCGGCCGTGGACCAGCTGGAGGAGCTGGACGGCGAACTCGACGTCCCTGAGGCCGCCGGGGCCGAGCTTGAGCTCCCGCTCGACCTGGGCTGCCGGGATGTTGTCGACGACCCGGCGGCGCATCTTCTGGACGTCGGGGACGAAGTTCTCGCGCTCGGCGGCCTGCCAGACCAGCGGGGAGACCGCGTCGATGTACTGGGCGCCCAGCTCGGGGTCGCCGGCCACCGCACGCGCCTTGAGCAGTGCCTGGAACTCCCAGGTCTTCGCCCAGCGCTGGTAGTAGGCGAGGTGGGAGGAGAGGGTGCGGACGAGGGGGCCGTTGCGGCCTTCGGGGCGGAGGTTGGCGTCGACCGGCCAGATGGCGCCCTCGACGGTGGTCTCCGAGCAGATCCGCATCAGGTGGGAGGCGAGCCGGGTTGCGGCCTGGATCGCCTTCCCCTCGTCGGCTCCTTCCGCCGGCTCCCCGACGAAGATCACGTCCACGTCGGAGACGTAGTTGAGTTCATGGCCGCCGCACTTGCCCATCGCGATCACGGAGAGCCGGCACAGGGCGGCGTCGGCGGGGGCGGCGGTCCGGGCGATGGCGAGCGCGGCCCGCAGGGTCGCGGTCGCCAGGTCGGCGAGCTCCGCGGCGGCCTGGGCGACGTCGGTGGTGCCGCACACGTCGCGGGCCGCTATGGCGAGCAGGCAGCGGCGGTAGGCGATCCGCAGCGACACCTCGTCGGTGGCCACGGCGAGCTCCTGCTCGAACTCGGCGACCCCCGGGTGCAGGTCCGCCGCCTCGTACGTGACGAGGGACTCCGCGTCTCGGGGATGGCGGGCCAGGTGGTCGCCGAGTGCCTCGGAAGCCCCCAGCACCCCGAGGAGCCGGTCCCGGAAGGGCTTGGCGGAGAGCAGCGTGGTGGTGAAGGTCTGCCGTTCGGCCTCCGGCTGCGCCTCCACGAGACGGACCAGGCCGCGCAGCGCGAGGTCGGGGTCGGCGGTGGCGCCGAGCGCGTCGAGGAGGACGGGGTCGCCGCGCAGGGCGGCCAGTTCCGGCAGGTCGAGGAGGCGTTCGGCCCCGGAAGGATCGGTGAACCCGTGCCGCAACAGCCGTGAGAACGTACTGCTCCTGCGTCCCGGCACCGTCATTCCGCCGCTCCCTCCGAGCAGGTCGACACCCCAGGGGCGAACCCGGGGCTTCGAGCCTATCCGGAGTGGGCACCGCAAGCGGCCAGGCCTTCGGATCGCAGCGGATCACACGTGACGTCTCGCACATTAGTCGCTTTTCAGGCGCGATGAACCGTATTCCTTGAAGGCCCGTCCTGCTCTTCGACCCCCTCGCCCGTCCGTCCGAACCTCTGCGAAAGCGCGCCGTCGAACCATGCCCGTCCGCCGTCTCCGCCGCCCCGCCCTTCCGTCCCGCCGCAGGACCGCCACGGCGGTGGTGACGGCCGCCCTGGTGGGCGCCACCTGCGTCGGGGTCCTCTCGGCGACGGGGGCGGCCCGGGGGCCGGGGGCGCGAGCGGCGGAAGCGCGGTCCGGGCAGGAGGTGCCCGCCGCCGGGCGGACCGCGCCGACCGGGGAACCGACGGAGGCACTTCCCGCCCCGGTCTCCGTGGTGCAGTTCGTGGCCCACCCGGACGACGACCTGTTCTTCATGAACCCGGACGTCTCCCAGTCCCTGCGCTCCGGCAGCCCCCTGACCTCCGTCTACCTGACCGCCGGCGAGTCCGACGGCGTCAACGCGCGCCCGCGCGACGCGGCCGGAGCCACGCCCGACAAGGCCGGATACGCCGAGGCCCGGCAGAACGGGATCCGCGCCGCGTACGCCGAGATGGCGACGGGCAGCAGGACCAGCGCCTGGGACCGGGCCGTGGTGCCGACGTCCGGCGGCGGGTCCGCCGAGCTGGACACCCTGCGCGCACAGCCGCAGATCAAGCTCGTGTGGCTGCAGATACGCGAGGCCGGTGCCATCAACGGCGACCGGCCGCACAGCCTCCACGGCCTCTGGGACGGCCGGATCGCCGCACTCGGCTCCCAGCGCTCCAGCGGCACCCCGGTCACCGCCGATTTCACCTACACGAAGGAGCAGGTCGTCACCACGCTGACGGACCTCCTGGAGCGGTTCCGGCCGACCTTCGTGCGGATGCAGGACCCGAGCCCCGGCACGTACCCGGGGGGCGGAAAGTTCCGGGACCACCAGGACCACCTGTTCGGGGCGCGGTTCGTGCAGGCCGCGCTGGCCCGGTACGCGGAACTCCCCGGGCATCCGCACGTGGGCGTGCAGAACTACCTGGGCTATCCGACCAGCGTGCTGCCGCACACCCTCGACCCCGAGACGGCCGACGCGAAGCTGCGGACCCTGAAGACGTACTCCTGGTGGGACGGGGTGCAGGACTGTGGGGTCGGCATCGGCTGCGGCGACCTGAAGGTGGCCGCGCGACCCGCCGGGCGGGGCTGGACCCAGACCGTCCGGTACGCCCGGGGCACGTCCACCTCCTGGGTCCAGCGCGACCCGGCGGGCGGACTGCACGCCTTCTCCGTCCTCGACGGCCGCCTCGCGACCTGGCGGAAGCCGGCCGACGCCGTGGCCTGGCAGGGGCCGGAGCTGCTGCCCGGTGGTGGCCTGGACAGCGGGATCACCTCCGTGGCCCTGCCCGACGGCCGGATATCCGTCTTCGGCGTCCGCACGGTCCTCGGCGGCGAGGCGTCCGCCTACCGGCGCGAGGTGGTCAGCACCGTCCAGTCGGCGCCCGGAGCAGGCTTCGGCCCGTGGCACTCGCTCGGCACGCCCGAGCGGAACGACGCCGACGGCACTTCGGACATCAGCGCACCCGCCGTGACCGTGGCCGCCGACGGCCGGGCGACCCTGGTCCTGCGCGACAGCCGGCACCGGCTCACCGTGCGCGAGCAGCGGACGGGCGGCGACTGGGGCCCGTGGCGGGTCCTGGGGGGCACGGACGTGTACGGCGACCCGGTGGCCGCGACGGACGCGCACGGCCGCGGGTACGTCTTCGCCAGCACCCCGGCCACCGTCCTCGCCTGGGGGCAGCGGAGCCCCGGCGGGCCGCTGACGGGACCGGTGGCGACCGGCCTTCCGCCGACGACCCTGGCCCTGAGCGCGAGCGCGGCGCCGAACGGCGACGGAGTGCGGCTCTGGTTCCGCAAGCCCGCCTCCGGCGACCTGCGGAGCGCCGACTTCTCCGGCACGGGGCCGATCTCCCCGGTCACCGAGCTCACCGGTGCCGGTGTCGCGGGCTTCGGCCCGGTGAGCGGTGGCGACGGGCTGCTCGCGGTCCGTTCCCGCACCGGTTTCCTGGCGACGGCACCGCACGGCCGGGCGGGGGCGCGACCGGTGTGGACCCTGGAGGAGTTCTTGTTCTCCGGCGCGCCGGACGCCGGAACGGACGGGGTCGCGGCGATCGGTCTGGACGGCCGGCTGCACTGGACGCCGACGGTTCGTTGACCCGGTTCCGGGTGCACGCGGCGCTCCCGTACGGAACCGTGACCCCATGAACATGACCCTGGAAGTCATCCCGGTGCCCGTCAGTGACATGGACCGGGCGAAGGAGTTCTACGGCGACGCGTGCGGCTTCACGATCGACCTGGACAGCGAAGTGGCGCCCGGCCTGCGGATCATCCAAGCGACCCCGCCGGGCTCGCGCTGCTCGATCACGCTGCTGAGCGGCATGCCGCCGATGCCGGACGGCAAGGAGATGGAACCCGGCAGCCTGCACGGCCTCCAACTCTGCGTCACCGACATCGAGGCGGCGCGGGCGGAGCTCACCGGCCGGGGAGTCGTCGTCTCGCCGGTGAGGCACGTGGGTGCGACGGGTTGGGAGGACGGCAAGGGCGACACCTGGAACTCGTTCATGACCTTCTCGGACCCGGACGGCAACGGCTGGGTCGTGCAGGAAGCCCCGTCGGAGCTCTCGGAGCGCTGATTCCGAGTACCGCTCCGTGCGGAAGGTGCCGTCGGAGTCCGGGCCGTTCCCTCAGAAACCGCGGTAGAAGTGGCGGAGTCCCCCGGCCTCGGCCACGCACCGCATCCCGGCGGCCTCCATCACCCGGTGCGAGGCCGGGTTGTCCAGGTCGGCGTCGCCCTTGGCTCCGGCGACACCGGCCGCCCTGGCCACTTCGAGGAGCGCCCGCAGCGCCTCGGAGGCGTACCCCTTCCCCCGTGCGTCGGGCAGGAGGCCGTACCCGACGGTCACCACCCCCAGTTCGTCCGGCGGCCCGTGGAAGCCGATCCCGCCGACGACGACGCCGCTCTCCCGGAGCCGTACCTCATAGGGGCGGAACACCCCCGGGTCGCCGTGCTCGGCGACCCCGCGCAGAAAGCCGGTGGCGGCCCGGACGTCCCCGTCCAGGGGGTACCCGTCGCCCCACAGGTCGCCCGGGGCCGGTACCCGGGCGACGGTGCGCTCGGCGTCGGAGGCGGTCAGGGGACGCAGCAGGAGCCGCTCGGTGGCGACGGGGGCGATCTTCACCGCGGCAGTCTGGAACGTCCTCCGCGCTCCGGACAACGGCTTTTCCCCCTGCGGCGGGAGTGGGCGCGGGTCCCACGGCCCGGGGGCGGCCCGGGGCCAGCGGTTCCTGACCGCCGGCCCCGACCGTCGTTCCGGGCCCTGCCCGCCCTGAGCTGCGGCTACAGCACCGGCAGGTTCTTCCGCAGTTCGAAGGCGGTGACCTCGGAGCGGTACTCCTCCCACTCCTGCTTCTTGTTGCGCAGGAAGAAGTCGAAGACGTGCTCGCCGAGGGTCTCCGCGACCAGTTCGCTCTTCTCCATGAGGGCGATCGCCTCGCCCAGGTTCTGCGGGAGCGGCTCGATGCCCATGGCGCGGCGCTCCGAGTCGGAGAGGGCCCAGACGTCGTCGTCGGCACCGGCCGGGAGTTCGTAGCCCTCCTCGATGCCCTTGAGACCGGCCGCGAGAAGGACCGCGTAGGTCAGGTAGGGGTTCGCGCCCGAGTCGATGGAGCGGACCTCGACCCGCGAGGAACCGGTCTTGCCCGGCTTGTACATGGGGACGCGGATGAGGGCGGAGCGGTTGTTGTGGCCCCAGCAGATGTACGAGGGCGCCTCGCCGCCCGAACCCGCCGTGCGGGAGGAACCGCCCCAGATCCGCTTGTACGAGTTGACCCACTGGTTGGTGACCGCGGAGATCTCGCCCGCGTGGCGGAGGAGGCCCGCGATGAAGGAGCGGCCCACCTTCGACAGTTGGTACTCGGCACCCGACTCGTAGAAGGCGTTCCGGTCGCCCTCGAAGAGGGAGAGGTGGGTGTGCATGCCCGAGCCCGGGTACTCGGAGAAGGGCTTCGGCATGAACGTGGCCTGCACGCCCTGCTCCAGGGCGACCTGCTTCATGACCAGTCGGAAGGTCATGATGTTGTCCGCCGTCGACAGGGCGTCGGCGTAGCGGAGGTCGATCTCCTGCTGGCCGGGCGCGCCCTCGTGGTGCGAGAACTCCACCGAGATGCCCATCGATTCGAGCATCGTGATGGCCTGGCGGCGGAAGTCCATGCCGACGTTCTGCGGGGTGTGGTCGAAGTAGCCCGAGTTGTCGGCCGGGGTGGGCCGGGTGCCGTCGAGCGGCTTGTCCTTCAGCAGGAAGAACTCGATCTCGGGGTGGGTGTAGAAGGTGAAGCCCAGGTCCGAGGTCTTGGCGAGGGCGCGCTTGAGGACGTAGCGCGGATCGGCGAAGGACGGCGAGCCGTCCGGCATCAGGATGTCGCAGAACATCCGGGCGGTGCCGGGGGCCTCGGCGCGCCAGGGAAGGATCTGGAAGGTGCCCGGGTCCGGCTTGGCGATCATGTCCGATTCGTATACACGGGCGAAGCCCTCGATCGCGGAGCCGTCGAAGCCGATGCCTTCGTCGAAGGCCTGCTCAAGCTCGGCGGGGGCCACCGCGACCGACTTGAGGAAGCCGAGCACATCGGTGAACCACAGGCGCACGAAGCGGATGTCGCGCTCCTCGAGCGTACGGAGCACGAATTCCTGCTGCTTGTCCATTTCCACACCCATCCTTGCTGGTCAGGCCGCCTGCTCCCACCGCCTCCGATGCATCGGGGGGCACCTGAGCATCCCACCACATGGTTTCGCGCACGTTGCACACCCATACTGCCTGCTCGGGTGTGACCGAGGTAACGGGGGAAGGGCCGGACCGGGGTGCGTGTCCACCCGGTCGCCGGTGCCCAGTGCCACCCCGTTCGGCCCACAAAGGCCCCCCGCCCACTACGATCGGCGCCCATGGGAGCCCCACGGCTCGTGCGCCGGTCCCGACACGCGCGTCCCCTGGCACTGGTGAGTGCCGTGGCGACGCTCCTCGCCGCGCTCTTCCTCTGTCTGGGGACCGGCCCGGAGGCGGAAGGGGCCCACCACGAGGAGGGTCCCCGGACCACGGCCGTCATCGCCGACCACCTCTGTCCGTACGACCCCGGCGGCTGCTCCCTCTTCCCCGCCCTCTCCCCCGCCGTTCTCAGCGCGCCGCCGCTCGACGCCCCGCCGTCCGCACAGGGCGGGCCGCCGCGTCTCTCGCTGCCTTCCGGTGAGGGTCCGGCGAGCCCGGGGGCCGCCCGACCGCGCGCACCGGACCTGCACGTCCTTCAAGTTCTGCGGACGTGACGGAGCCGGGCGTCCCCGCCGCCGGGCGGGCACCCCACTCCGCACGTCCACCCCCGAACTCCACCCCACTTCCCGAAGAAGGACGACACCACCATGGCCGCCAACCGCTCCGCCACCGCCGACCGCCGCGCACGAATAGAGGAGATGCGCCGCGCCGAGCAGGCCCGCGAGCGCCGCAACCGCCTGCTCACCATCGGCGTCTCCGCCGTCGTGGTCCTGAGCCTCGTCGGCTTCGGCACCTTCGTGCTGATGAAGCAGTCCGAGGAGCAGGACAAGAAGGAGGCCGCCGCCAAGGCCCCGATCGCCGGCGAGAAGTCCTGGGACCCGAAGAAGCTCGGCCGCAACCACGTCGAGACGGCCGTCACCTACGAGATGAAGCCGCCGGTCGGCGGCGACCACAACCCGGTCTGGATGAACTGCGACGGCGACGTCTACACGAAGCCGATCGCCGATGTGAACGCCGTGCACTCCCTGGAACACGGGGCCGTCTGGGTGACGTACAACAAGCAGGCCGCGCAGGGCGACGTGAAGAAGCTCGCCGACAAGGTCGGCAAGACCACGTACTCCCTGATGAGCCCCGTGGACGACCAGACCGGGGCGATCATGCTGTCCGCCTGGGGCAAGCAGGTGACCGTGGACGGCGCGGACGACCCGCGCGTCGACGCCTTCTTCACCAAGTACGTGCAGGGTCCGCAGACCCCGGAGCCGGGTGCGGCCTGCACCGGCGGGCTCGATGCGAACGGCCAGGGCGGTACGGGGATGGGCCAGTGAGGCTCAACCGTACGCAGGGAGCGGCGGTCACCGCCGTCGCCCTGGCGCTGCTGTTCGCCGGGGGCGCGGTCACCGTCGCCTCCGCCGACCGCGAGGACGCCCCGAGCACCCCGGTCTCCTCCTCCGCCGACGCCGGTTTCGCCCGAGACATGGCGGTCCACCACCAGCAGGCCGTCGAGATGTCGTTCATCGTCCGGGACCGGACCACGGACGAGGCGGTCCGACGGCTCGCGTACGACATCGCCAACACGCAGGCGAACCAGCGGGGCATGATGCTCGGCTGGCTCGACCTGTGGGGACTGCCCAAGAACGAGTCCGGGGTCGAACCGATGGCCTGGATGGGGATGGGCGGTTCGGGTGACACGGGGCCGCTGGACGGCGCCCTGATGCCCGGGATGGCGACCGACACGCAGATGGACGAGTTGCGCAGGGCGAACGGCCGGGAGGCCGAGGTCCTGTACCTGAAGCTCATGACCGAGCACCACAAGGGCGGGGTGCACATGGCCGAGGGCTGCGTCCAGAAGTGCTCGGTGGACATCGAGCGGAACCTCGCACAGGGAATGGTCGACGCGCAGGAGTCCGAGATCAAGCTGATGGCCGACATGCTGAAGAAGCGCGGGGCCTGATCCGGCGTCCCGGCCCCCGTGACCCGCTGCGGTCGCGGGGGCCGGACCGTCCCCCGACAATGAGGGTGCTCGGGGACTTCGTACGACGACGTTCGACGAAAGGTACGCACCCCATGACCACGGCGAAGGACATCATGCACACCGGGGCCCGGTGGATCCCGGAACACGAGACGCTCGACCGGGCGGCACAGCTGATGCGGGAGTTGGACGTGGGCGCCCTGCCCGTCGCGGACGAGAACGAGAGGCTCTGCGGCATCGTCACGGACCGCGACATCGTGGTGCGCTGTGTGGCCATGGGTCACGACCCGTCGAAGGTCACCTGCGGTGAGATCACCCAGGGCACGCCGCGCTGGATCGAGTCCGGAGCGGACGTGGGCGCCGTCCTGGAGGAGATGCAGAGCCACCAGATCCGGCGGCTCCCCGTCATCGAGGACAAGCGGCTGGTCGGCATGATCAGCGAGGCCGATCTGGCCCAGCACCTGTCGGACGAGGAACTCAAGGCGTTCTGCGCGAGCGTCTACGCCTCCTCCTGACCCCGGGCGCACGGTCCACGGGCCCCGACGGTCCGGATGCCCCGCGTCGGGCGCCCTGACCGTCGGGGCCCCCGTGCCGTCGTCGAGCGGGACCGGGGAGCGGCCCGGCGGGGTGCGGTTCCCCACCGCTTCCCAGGACATAGTGTCGGTCTGACGATTACACTGGGCGGGTGCCTCAACTACGCCTCGCCCTGAATCAGATCGACTCGACCGTCGGAGACGTCGCCGGCAACGCCGAGACGATCGTGCACTGGACCCGGCACGCCGTCGGGCAGGGCGCGCATCTCGTCGCGTTTCCCGAGATGGCGCTGACCGGATATCCCGTCGAGGACCTCGCGCTGCGCTCCTCCTTCGTCGAGGCGTCCCGGACGGCCCTGCACGGGCTCGCCCGGCGGCTCGCCGACGAGGGGCTCGGAGGGGTGCCGGTGGTCGTCGGCTACCTCGACCGCTCCGAGCGGGCCGCGCCCAGGCTCGGCCGGCCCGCCGGGTCCCCGGAGAACGCCGCCGCCGTCCTGCACGGCGGCGAGGTCGTGCTGCGCTTCGCCAAGCACCACCTGCCGAACTACGGCGTCTTCGACGAGTACCGCTACTTCGTGCAGGGCGACACCCTGCCGGTCGTCCGGATCCACGGCGTCGACGTGGCCCTGGCGATCTGCGAGGACCTCTGGCAGGAGGGCGGCAGGGTGCCGGCGGCGCGCAACGCCCGGGCGGGCCTGCTGCTCTCGGTCAACGCCTCGCCGTACGAGCGGAACAAGGACGATTCACGGCTGGAGCTGGTCCGCAAGCGGGCCCAGGAGGCCGGGTGCGTCACCGCGTACCTGGCGAGCACGGGAGGCCAGGACGAGCTGGTCTTCGACGGCGACTCGATCGTCGTGGACGCGGCCGGCGAAGTCATCGCACGCGCCCCGCAGTTCGTCGAGGGCAGCGTGATCCTCGACCTGGAACTGCCGGCGGCGGATCCGGGGGCCCCCGACGGCCCGGTGGACGACGGGCTGCGGGTCGACCGGGTGGTCCTCTCCGAGGAGCCGCTGCCCGCGTACGAGCCGGAGTTGACGGGGGGTCACGCCCACCGGCTCGACGACGACGAGGAGGTGTACTCGGCGCTGGTGATCGGACTGCGGGCGTACGTCGCGAAGAACGGCTTCCGTTCGGTCCTGATCGGTCTGTCCGGCGGCATCGACTCCGCCCTCGTCGCCTCGATCGCCTGCGACGCGCTCGGCGCGGAGAACGTGTACGGGGTGTCGATGCCCTCGAAGTACTCCTCCGACCACTCGCGCGGCGACGCGGCCGAACTGGCCCGCCGGACCGGGCTGAACTTCCGCACCGTGTCGATCGAGCCGATGTTCGACGCGTACATGGGGGCCCTCGGCCTCGGCGGCCTGGCCGAGGAGAACCTCCAGTCGCGGCTGCGCGGCACGATGCTGATGGCGCTCTCCAACCAGGAGGGGCACATCGTCCTCGCGCCGGGCAACAAGTCGGAGCTCGCGGTGGGGTACTCGACGCTGTACGGCGACTCGGTCGGCGCGTTCGGGCCCATCAAGGACGTCTACAAGACGACCGTCTTCCGGCTCGCGCGGTGGCGGAACCGGGCGGCCGAGGAACGCGGCCAGACCCCGCCGATCCCGGAGAACTCGATCAACAAGCCGCCCAGCGCCGAGTTGCGCCCGGGGCAGGTCGACACGGACTCGCTGCCGGACTACGACGTGTTGGACGCGGTCCTCGCGCTCTACGTGGACCAGGACCAGGGGCTGGACGCCATCGTGGCGGCCGGTTTCGACGAGGAGTTGGTGACGCGGACGCTGCGGATGGTGGACACCGCGGAGTACAAGCGGCGCCAGTACCCGCCGGGGACGAAGATCTCGGCGAAGGGCTTCGGCAAGGACCGACGGCTGCCGATCACCAACCGGTGGCGGGAGGCACCGTCGGGCTGACCCCGTCGCAGGGGTCCGGGGCCTTCCACCGAGCCGTGGCGGGCCCCGGCCGCACCGCGGCCGGGGGTGGGGCCGCGGACTCCGCCCGCACCGGGCCTCCCGGAGGGCGCCGAAGGGCACCTCGGAGGGCGCCCCGCCCGTCAGAGCTTCACGCGGGCGGCGATCGGAAGGTGGTCGCTCCGGGTCTCCGGCAGCGCCCAGGACGACATCGGCTCCATGCCCTTGACCATGATCTGGTCGATGCGCGCCATCGGGAACGAGGCCGGCCAACTGAAGCCGAAGCCGTCGCCGGCGGCGCCCTGGGTGGAGCGCAGCTGCGAGGTGACGGCCCTGAGCGCGCGGTCGTTCATGGTGCCGTTGAGGTCGCCGAGGAGGACGATCCGCTCGTGCTGGTCGTCGGCGATCGCCTCGCCGAGCGCATTGGCACTGGTGTCCCGCTGGTTGGCGGTGAAGCCGGCGTTCAACTTGACCCGCACGGACGGCAGGTGGGCGACGTACACCGCCACCTCGCCCTTCGGCGTCACGACGGAGGCACGCATGGCACGGGTCCAGCCCAGGCGGATGTCGACGGGCTGGGCGGCGCGCAGCGGGAGCTTGCTCCAGAGCCCGACCGTGCCCTGGACGGAGTGGTACGGATAGGCCTCGGCGAGGCCCTTCTCGTAGACCGGGACCATGTCGCCCTTGAGCTCCTCCAGGGCGAGCACGTCGACCTCGGAAGCGACGAGTTGACGGGCCGTGCCCTCGGGGTCGGGGTTGTCGGCGTTCACGTTGTGGGTGGCGACGGTCAGGTCACCGCCCGCGACCGACTTGTCGGCGACGAGACCGCCGAAGAGGTTGAGCCAGACCACGGCCGGCAGCAGCAGGGCGATCAGTGCGGTGGCGGAGCGGCGCACCAGGGCGAGCACGAGGAGGAGCGGCACGAAGACGCCCAGCCAGGGCAGGAAGGTCTCGGTCAGACTGCCCACGTTCCCGATGCGGTTGGGAATGTCCGTGTGGAACACCATCAACAGGGTGAGCACCACGGCGGTGAGCGCCAGCAGGATGCCTCGGCGCCAGATCCCGCGATCGCGGCGGAGCCCGTCGAGTGCGGCCCGGACCCGGGACCGGGAGCGCTTGCCCTCCTCGCCGCCGGGTCCGGTCTCCGTCATGTCCACGCGTGCCATCGCACTGTCCTCACTGCCTTGCTGCCGTGCCGTCCCACTCGGTGACCCGACATCGACACTAGGCGATGTGGGGTCCGGTGTACTCCCCCAGGGACGACCCGGAAGTGCGGCGGGTTCCTGCAGGTGGCGCGGGCGGGCAGGCTGTGACAGAACGCGCACATTCGTACCGGTCGGGGCAGCCGACGGGGTCGGTCAGGCCCGCGGGCGCAGCCCCTCCATGACGGCGTCGACGACCCGCTCGGCGAGGCCGGGGTCCAGGGGGGCTCCGGGGCGGATGACGGTGCGCAGCAGGAGGGGCCCGATGAAGAGGTCGCTGACGAGCTCGGCGTCCAGGTCGTCGCGGATCTCGCCCCGCTCCATGCCGCGCCGCACCGCGTCCAGGCCGAGGCGGCGGCGGGGCTCGACGACGTTGCTCTGATAGGCCTCCCACAGCTTGGGGTAGAGGTGCATCTGCGAGAACACGTTGTGGAGCATGGCGGAGGACCGCTTGGCGAGTCCGCGCTGCCGCAGCATCTCCAGCAGCGTCACGAGGTCGTCCCGGACCGAGGCACCGGTGAGCACCGGGTCCGGGGGCTCCATGGAGCGGAGCAGCTCGACGAAGAGCTCTTCCTTGCCGGCCCAGCGGCGGTAGATGGTGGCCTTGCCGACCCCGGCGGTGCGGGCGATCCGCTCGATGGACAGCTCGGTGAGCGGGACGCCCTCCTCCAAGAGGCCGACGACCGCGTCGAAGATGGCCTGTTCCGCCGCCTCGGACCGCGGTCTCCCCCGTCTGGGACCGTCCGCTGCGGCCGCGGAGCAGGTCGCCCCGGGCCCGGGGTCGGGCCCGGTGGGCGCGACGGACGCCCCGCCCCGGTCTGCCGGAGCCGGCCGGTCGTCGTGGGGTTCGGGGATCCCGCCGTCCTGCAGGGACACGTGCGCTCCGTCTCTCGTCCGGGTACTGCTTGCCGTCCCCCCGATTCTCCCGCGCCGTCGGTTCCGGGCGCCCGCGGGGAGCGCGGCGCCCGGTCCCGACGCCCCCCGAGGCCTCGGAACGCCCTGGACGCCCTGGACGCCCTGGACGCCCTTGGGCGACGCACCCGACGCCCGTCGCCGCGGTCGCTCAGGCCTCGGTCGAAACCGGCCCGGACGCCGCTACCGATCCCGGGGCCGTGCCCTCGCCCGCGTCCGGTCGTCCGTCCCTGGGCGGGCGCCCTGGGAGGAAGACCGCGACCACGACCGCGCCGACCAGGCCGATGGCGGCGGAGGCGATCGCCGTGATGTGCATGGCGTCCAGGAAGGCGGTGTACGCGGGGGCGATCAGGTCCTCGCCCGCCGGGCCGAGCTGCTGTGCGACCGCGAGCGTGGCCTCGATGGACTCGCCCGCCGTGTCGCGCAGGGCCTCCGGGACACCGCCCAGGTGGCCCTCGATGCCGCCCCGGTACGCGGAGGAGAGCACCGAGCCCAGGACGGCCACGCCCAGCGCGCCGCCGACCTGCCGGAAGGTGTTGTTGAGGGCGGAGCCGGAGCCGGCCTTCTCGCGGGGCAGCGTCTGCATGACCGCGACGGTGACCGGCGGCATGATGTGCGCCATGCCCGCGCCCTGGACGAAGAAGACGACTTCCAGCACCCAGACCGGGGTCGTCTCGTCGAAGAGGGCGAAGGCGGCGAGGCCGAGGGCGACGAGGAGCATGCCGCCGGTGCAGACGGCACGGGCGCCGAAGCGTTCGACGACGAGTCGGGCCCGGGGGGCGAAGACCATCTGGGCCACGGCCAGCGGCAGGATGAGGAGACCGGACTCCAGTGCGCTGTAGCCGCGCACGCTCTGCAGGTAGAAGGCGGAGAAGAAGGTCACGCCCATCAGGGCGAAGAAGACGAGCGCGATCGCGGCGACGGCCGCCGAGAAGGCCGGCTTCTTGAAGTACCCCATGTCGATGGCCGGGTGGTCGCTGCGCCGCTCGTGCAGGACGAAGAGGACGAGGACCGCGAGGCCACCGAGGGCCGGGGCGAGGACGGTGACGTCGGTGAGCTCCGCCAGTTCGCCGCCGCGGATGATCCCGTACACCAGGAGGACGAGGCCGACCACGGAGAGCAGGACGCCGGGCAGGTCGATGCGGCCGGGGTTCGGGTCCCGGGAGTCGGGCACGAGCCACGCCATCAGGACGAGGGCGAGGAGCACCACGGGCACGTTGACCAGGAAGATCGAGCCCCACCAGAAGTGTTCGAGGAGGACTCCTCCGGTGATGGGGCCGATGGCGATGGCCAGGCCGACGCTGCCGGCCCAGATGCCGATGGCCCTGGGCTGCTCGTCCCGTTCGAAGACGTTCATGAGCACGGCGAGCGTCGCGGGCATCACGAAGGCGGCGCCGAGGCCCATGACGGCCCGGTAGGCGATGAGCTCGCCCGGGGAGCCGGAGAACGCGGCGAGGGCGGAGCCGATGCCGAAGACGGTGATGCCGAAGAGCAGCACCCTCTTCCGCCCGAGGCGGTCGCCCAGCAGGCCGGAGGTGAAGAGCAAGCCGGCGAAGACGAGCGTGTAGGAGTTGATGGCCCACTCCAGCTCGCTCTGGGTGGCGCCGATTCCGGTGGGCGCGGGGACCGCGATCGTCTTGACCGCGACGTTCAGGATCGAGTTGTCGAGGACGACGATCAGCAGGCTGAGCATCAGGACGCCGAGGACGACCCAGCGGCGCCGGTGGACGGCCTCGGGAGCACGGGGCCCGGCGGGTGCGGTGGACGGCTGTGACATGCCCACCACCCTAGGGCATTTTCGATACGAGACCGTCTCGTATTGAAAACCAAGAGGAAGTCTTTACGTGACCGCGGTGTGAACAGCGCCACTCCGGCCCACTTTCCCGCCCCCCCACCGAAGTGCCACCATGGATGTGGTCCGGGGACGCCACAGGGCGCCTCGAGATGACAAGAGGAGCCGTTCACCATGACGCTTCAGGCTGCCCAGAAACAGCCCGCCGACAGCAGCAAGGCGCTGTACGGAGGAAAGGGCACGCGCCGCATCACCGTCCACGACATCGCCGCCGCCAAGGTGCGCGGCGAGAAGTGGCCCATGCTCACCGCCTACGACGCGATGACCGCCTCCGTCTTCGACGAGGCCGGCATCCCGGTGATCCTCGTGGGCGACTCGATGGGCAACTGTCACCTCGGCTACGACACCACCGTGCCCGTCACGATGGACGAGATGACCCTGCTGTCCGCCGCCGTCGTCCGGGGCACCAAGCGCGCCCTCGTCGTCGGCGACCTTCCGTTCGGTTCGTACCAGGAAGGGCCCGTCCAGGCCCTGCGCAACGCCACCCGGCTCATCAAGGACGCCGGCGTGACCGCCGTCAAGCTGGAGGGCGGCCAGCGCTCCCTGGCACAGACCGAGCTGCTCGTCCAGGCGGGCATCCCCGTCATGTCCCACCTGGGGCTCACCCCGCAGTCCGTGAACACCATGGGCTACCGGGTGCAGGGGCGTTCCGACGAAGCGGCCCACCAGCTGCTCAGCGACGCCAAGGCGGCGCAGGACGCCGGCGCCTTCGCCGTCGTCCTGGAGCTCGTACCGGCCGAACTGGCCGCCGAGGTCACCCGGTCGCTGCACATCCCGACCATCGGGATCGGGGCCGGCCCCGACACCGACGCACAGGTCCTCGTGTGGACCGACATGGCCGGGCTGACCGGCGGCAAGGTGCCGCGCTTCACCAAGCAGTACGCCAACCTCCGCGAAACGCTCGGCGACGCCGCCCGCGCCTTCGCCGAGGACGTCAGCGGCGGGGCGTTCCCCGCCGAGGAACACACCTTCCACTGAGCCGGGAGGAGCTCCGCGCGGTCCGCAGCGGAC
>NZ_JBHYMF010000102.1:0-24577 GCF_042742855.1 Streptomyces sp. NPDC058877
TCGTCCGACAACCCCGGACGCCCGATCCTCGCCACCCAGCAACACCTCCGGCAACCGTTCTACCTGGGATGTTGCACCGACCCATTGACCTCACCTGGCTTTTTTTCAGGATCTCGATCGTCTGCTGCTGTTCGCGGTTCTCTCTGCGCAGCCGGCGCAGTTCCTCACGCTCCGCGCTGGTCAGCTCGCCCGGGGCGCCCTCGCCCTGGTCGGCCTTGGCCCGGCGATACCAGCCGCGCAAGGACTCGGAGCTGATGCCGAGTTCCCGGGCGACGGCGGTGACCGTCTTGCCCGAGGAGTCGACAAGCGCGACCGCGTCCCGCTTGAACTCCTCGGTGTACCGCTTCGTGTACTTGCTTCCCACCTGGTGCTACTTCCTCTGGAACCTCACGTCCCAGTCTCCAGGTGTCCACGATCAAGGGGAAGCTTCAGGTCCAGCCCGTTACCCGAACCTGCGCCAGACCCCAAACTCAGCAACGGCGAAGTGGCCGGTGAAGTCGGTGGCTTCCTAGCGTGAAGCCACCGAACGAACCACCCCTATCAGGACGCCGCTGGGAGTGCCCATGGACCACGCGCAAGGAACTCACGTAGGTCACGAGATGGGAGGTGCTGTCTCTTCGCTCGACACTCTGGGCGCGGTCCTCTTCATCGGATGGGCCGTGGCCATGTGGCTGGCCGTGGGTGTACTCGCGTACGCGAACCGGGGGGCGGTGCGCCCGTGGTTGTACAAGGTCGCCGTCGCCGTCATCGGCCTCGGGGTGATCGGGCAGATCGGCCACTTCCAGGAGCACGTCACCCAGGCCGGCTACTGGGTGGCGAACCCGTACGCTCCGGCCTGGATGACCCCTTGGGCCGAGAGCCTCGCGCGCGGCATGGGCCAGGTGGACCCGAGCAAGGCCTCGCTCGGTATGGAGATCCTCCATCTGACCGGAAACTTCATCTTCCTCGCCGGCCTCGTCGGCATCGTGCAGATCACCCGCCGGGCCGCCGGCTGTCTCAAGTCCCGCAAGTGGGCCAGGATGGGCGTCTGGATGCAGGGCATCCACGGCCTTGAGCACGTCGTGCTGACCGCGTCCGTGGCCCTGGGTGCCAGCCGCGCGATCGGGCTGTCCACCTGGTTCGGTGCCATTGAGCCGGGCCCGGCGCTGGTGACGTACCGGGTGTGGTGGCACTTCGTCGCCAACCTGGTCGGTTCGGCGATCCTCGCGGTCTCCCTCTACCACCTCTGGAAGGAGAAGCGCGCGGTCCGGACAGGCTTCGAGGAGCCCGGGACCGAGGTCGCGGCGCCGACAGCCACCGGGGTGACGGAGTCCGAGGCGGGGGAGTCCACCTCGTCCGCCGGAAAGGCCCCTGAGCGCGAGCCCGCTCTGGCGGGACGTCCGTAACAGCTCCCCGCGCCTTTCCTCTCTCCCGCGCACGCCGTCACGCGGCGAGTTCCTGAACCGGGTTCTGTGCCCTGCCCGCCTGGGCAAGGCGGCGCAGAGCCGCCAGCAGGGTGTCCCCCAGGACGTTGCCGACGACCAGGCTCTCGGCACGCCGACCGGCTCCGGTGCAGGCGCTCAGGATCTCCTCGTCCACGGCCGCCGCGTGCTCGGCGGCCTCGGCGTAGGCGTCGAGCCGTTCGGCGACCTGCTCGTGGCCGAGCTCCCGCAGGGTGTCCAGGACCTCTACGACGGCGGCGAACGCGCGGCTGCCGGCCGGAACTGTCCACCTCCTCCGCTCGGCGAGGGCTTGGACCTCGGCGGTGGTCTCCCGGTCCGCCGCGAGAGCGGCGAACGGTCTTGCGGCGGATGCCTGGTCGGTCGTCGCCCGCAGCGCGGCCTCGTCGGCCGGGCCGTCCAGGGCGGCGACGATCTCCCGGATCCGGGAGATCGTCAGACCGCCGAGGTCGAGGAGCGCGCGGATCAGACGCAGTCGGTGGACGTGGTCCTCGGTGTAGCAGGCCTGGTTGCTGCGGGTGAGCCGACCGGCGGGCAGTAGGCCTTCGCGGATGTAGTACTTGATCGTGGCGGCGGACGTGCCACTGGTGCGGCTGAGTTCCGCGAGACGCATGGGTGCTCCTGGCTCTTGGGGCGGATGGGTACTCACGACGTGCACGTCTCCTTGGCGAAAGCGGCTTCCGACTCCGTCCGGCACCGCCAGCACAGGCCGTGCGGGGCAGGACGTCCGCAGGTGCCGTCCCGGCCGGGACAGCCGATCCCCGTCCGGGGCACGGGGGGGTCCGGAAGCGAGATCGTGAGCACGCGGCAGCTCCTACAGCGGCCCGAGTTCCCGGGAAGGTGGGGCCGCTCGCAGTCGGGGCAGCACTCCGGAGCCTGACGGACGGCCGGCTTGCCGTGGACCGGATCAGGACGCCGTGGCGGTTCGTCGGCCGCCTTTGCCCTCGCCTGCGTCTCCGTCCTGCGGCGGGCCGCGGCGCGCTCCTCGATCACCGCGCGGCAGACGCTGCACTGCGTTCCCGTTGACCAGCGGACGCCCGTCTCGCAGTCTGGGTCGGAGCAGCCCCAGCGGGGGAGTGCGACGCCCAGCAGCCAGCGGCCGGGGTCCCTGATCTCGTCGACCACGGTCCGGCAGAGGCGCTGGGTGAGGCGGGCTCGCAGCCGGTCGACGGTAGCGGTCCCCGTGGAGAGCTCGCGGGAGATCTCCTGGGCGATCCGGCGGTGCAGGTACCTGTTCACCCGGGGGAGGAGGAACCGGACCGGCTCCAGGACGGTATGGATCCGGGGGCTGAACGTCAACTGCGGACCGCTGTAGGTGCCCCGGCGGGGCAGGGCGGGGTTATCACGGAGTGATAGGTAGGGGGAGGAATCGGGCTCGGGATCGGCGGCGGGGGTTGTCCCATCCGCGCGCAGCGCGACACCACCGCTCGTCTCGTCAGGCCGTGCCGTCGGCCCAGTGTCGTCCGCGGAGTTCTCCACAGGCTTGTCCGCCTTACCTACCTGTACTTCGCCTACGGCGGATGGAACGAGCGACCCGCTTTTCTCATCCGGTCGGTCAATCCTGAGGTCTTCCTTGTTCGCGAGCGATCGATCACCAGTAGCGGAACCCGATCGGTCATCAGAATCAGAAGACATATCGGACAGAAAGGATTCCGGGTCGTGGACGACGTAGAGGTGGCGGCCCTGGAAGCCGGCCCTCCGGTCCACGCTGATCCAGCCCAAGGAGTCGAGTTCGTCGACGATGCGGCCCGCCGCCTCGACGCCGAGGGACTTGCCCGCCCGGGCGCCGGAGTGATGGCGCAGAAAGCGGGCGAGGCCGCCCTCGGTGACCGGGATGTTCCGGACGACGGCGTAGACGATGAGCGCGTACGCGCGCAGCAGGCGGGGGGGCAGGTACTCGCAGGCGACGACGGGCAGCCAGACGAAGCGCTCCTTGGGGCGCATCTGACGGACCCGGCGGCGGGCCGTAGTGCCGGAGCCGCCTGGCAGGGAGCGGCGCTGGCTGTCGGGCAGTTCGATGACGCCGTCGTCGGGGGTGGGAGTGCGGAGCTGGGCCAGGCCGCGTCCGACGGTCGAGACGGACAGCTTGATGTACTCGGCGAGGGTGTCGACGGCTGCCGTGCAGCCCTCGGCGCGCACGCTGAGGGCCTTCACCTTCATGTAGACGCTGAGGGCGGCGTCCGCGTAGTGGGGGGACTCGACGAGTCGCATGGGTACTTTGACCCGGGCGCGTGGAACATGGGAGCGAGTTTCATTCGGAAGTAGGCTGGAATTAGTAGGGTCAGTATTCGCCCGAACCGGGAATGTCTGGGCGAAAGGTTGCCGTTGGGGCTGGAGATTCACGGCGCTTTGGTTCATCATGATGAGGTCTCCGTGCGGGAGGCATCACACGAAGCCGCTGGCAGTGGCTTCGCTGGTTCTGGCAGAACCGCTTGCATTAACTCGCTCGTTTCTGGAGTGGTATCCAGAACGGGCCTTCGCCCGTCGAGTTGGCAGCTCGACGGGCGGTGTGAAGGTGACCTTGGACCCCGGTGGTGGCTCACTGGGGGTGTGGTCGACGGCGGTATCCCTGGACAAGGAATCCTCCGTCTCGTGGCGTCACATCAGGTCCTCCTTCGATCGCGGGCCTCCTGCGGGGCCGTTGCTCACAGCGAGGCCGCATCCGTCAGCTCGGCCGTCGCGTTGAACACGAAGGACCCTGCCTGCAGAGCGTTGACGCGGATCGTCCTGCGCGAGGGCGACGGCATGGTGTCCACCCGCTCGGCCTCGATCCAGCAAGGCTGGTCGAACTCGACGAAGCGGTGGAAGGAGATGTCCATCGAGGTGGGCAGGACGGTGTCGGCTTGCGGGTGCTCGATGGCGTGCCCCGCCTGTCGGACGGCTTCCAGGAGCAGCATGCCCGGCACGTGGTCCAGGGCGTGGTCGAAGAGCACCGGGTGGCTCGTGTCGACGCGGAGTTGCCAGCGTCCACGGCCCGGCGTCGGCGAGAGCACGATGTCCTGCTTGCGCAGTCGGCCGACGGTGGCGCGCGAGACGGGATCCGGTGGCTGAGGGGCGCCGGCGAAGACCTCGGAGATCTCGCCGATGCCGCCGCGCAGCCGCTGATAGACAGCGGGGGAGTGGCACCCGAACCGGGTGCTGACCATGGCCAGCAGGGAGCCCGCACGCACGACTTCGAGGTGCATGGTCATCATCGCGGGCAGCTGCTTGTGGTAGCGGATGTCCGAGAAGGTCGCGTGGATCTCGAGGTCTGCCGGCTTGCCTTCGATCCGCATGGCCTGGGGGTTGACCGTGTACTGCATACGGGACCAGCTGAGCTGGTAGCCGAAGGGGACGTTGTACGCCACGTGCGTCAGTAGCGGGAACGTCTGGCGCACCGTCTCGCAGAGCAGCAGCGGGTCGTGCACACCGTGCTCGGACGGATAGAAGCTGTGGCTGCGTGGCCACTGGGCGCTGACCGTGAACGCGTCACGCCCCGCACGCTCCCAGCCCGTGAGGAACACCTCCGACAGAGCCGCTCGATGCACGTACTCCCTGGCGACCGTCGTGGTCAGTGCATGTCGGTTCACGGCAGGACGTTGCGAAGTGATGAGCATGCCTCTCCCCTTGGCGTGCGAATGAAGACCCTTGACGAGTCCGGGCTATCGGTTGTCCGGGTCGACTTGTAAAATAAGGGTGTTCGTTTTTTTTGTCGAGAGAGGCAGGCCCGATCCGATGGATGAGCCAAAGCAGGAGCGGGCGGTGCAGACGCGGGCCACGATCCTGAGGGCGGCTGCCGAGGTCTTTGATGAGTTCGGCTACACCGGCGCCAGCATCAGCAAGATCATGGAGCGGGCCCAAGTCACGCAAGGCGGGATGTACTTCCACTTCAAGTCGAAGTTGGGACTGGCCCAGGCGGTGCTGGCACACCAGCAGGATTTCGTGCACTTCCCCCCACAGGGCGCACCCGGACTCCAGCTCCTCATCGATCTGAACTTCTTCCTGGCGCGGGAGTTGCAGACCAACGTGCTGTTCCGGGCTAGCGTCCGGCTCGCCGTCGAGCAGGGCGACTTCGGGATGAGGGACGACACCGCGTACCAGGAGTGGGTCGATCAGTTCCACGCCCTGCTGTGCGCCGCGCGTGAGCGCGGGGAGCTGCTGCCGTACGTGGACGAACGGGAGTTCGCGAACGTGCTGGTCGGCGCGTACAGCGGAGTCCAGGTCTTCTCGAACATGGCCACGGGGCGGGCTGATCTGCAGCAGCGTCTGGCGTCCATGTGGCGCTACCTGCTGCCCGGTCTCGCCACTCCGCAGGCGATCGCAGAACTTCGGATCCCTCGGGACGAGCAGGAGGCCGCCGCATGAAGGCGTTACGGGTGGTGATGACCGGGGCCACCGGCTTCATCGGGTCGAACGTCCTGAGCCGGCTGGCCCCGCTCGGTGACGGGTGGCGCCGCGACGTCGTCATCCGCGCGGTGGGCCGCCGGGCACCGGACGGCGCGGCCGCGGTCGACGAGTGGACCCCCGCCGATCTCGCAGACCCTCGCAGCCTCGCGGGAGTCTGCGAGGGGGCAGACGTCCTGCTGCACCTCGCCGCGCTCATCGATGCCGACGAGGCCCGTTGCGCGGCCGTCAACGTGCGTGGCACCGCCGCCCTGATGGACGAGGCGCGCCGCGCCGGGGTAGGCCGGGTCGTGCACCTTTCGACGGCGGCGGTCTACGGCCTCGGCCCGCACCGGGGGATCTCGGTGGATGGGATCACGCCCGCCCCCGGGTCCGTCGCCAGCCGGACTCGCTTGGCAGGCGAGTCCCACGCCCTGGCGGCCGGGGCGACCGTGCTGAGGCCCGGGCTCGTGGTCGGACCCGGTGACCGTTGGGTGGTGCCCGCGCTCGCTGAACTCCTGCACGCGGTACCGGCGTTGTGGAACGGAGGACGGGCCGTGCTCTCCCTTGTGGAAGTACGGGATCTGGCCCGGCTCGTCTCGCGCCTCGCGCTGACGGACGCGCCGACCGGCGGGCGGGCCTGGCATGCCAGCCACCCCGAACCGGTGCGCGCCGCCGACCTGGTCCGGGCCCTGGCGCACCAGGGGATCGTGTCGTCGCCCCCGTGGCGGGAACTGCCCCTGGAGGCGTGCCTGGAACGGCTCAGGACATCAGGTACGCGGCTGAGTGAGCGTCAGTTCCGGCTGTTCGCCGAGGATTTCTGGCAGGACAGCCGGGAGGTCTGGCGTGTCGCCGACTGCCCGCCCGGCCCCGGTCCACTGAGCCGGCTGGCCGAAGCGGTGGCCTGGTACCGGTCCGTTCCGGTGGAGCCGGCCGCCTGACGAGGCCAATGCAGTTGCCCTTGCGCCGGGAGGATCGTTGCCCCGCGTGTGACGGGGTGGGTTGCGGGCCAGCAGGTGCGGATCGGGATCCTGACGAAGGTGTTCAGCGCCGAGCTGGTGGACGCGGCGATAGCCAAGCACGACCGGTCCGAGCGGCGCCGCCGACTTTCTGCCGACGCGGCTTGTCGTGTACCTCGTCCTGGGTCTGTGTCTGTTCGTCCAGGAGCCGTACGAGGAGGTGTTGCGGGCGCTGACCAGCGGCATCCCGGGCAGCTGGGCCATCGCGCGGGTGAATCGGTCGTCGTTGTGCCGGGCTCGCGCCCGGCCCGGGAAAGACGTGTTGGGGACCGTGCTCCGGCAGATCGCCGGTCCGCTCGCCACCGCGGACACGCCTGGCGTGTGGTGGCGAGGTCTGCGGCTCCTGGCCCTGGATGGCACCCGGTTCGATCTTCCGGATTCGACGAGCAGCGGCGACACCTTCGACGGCCTCTCCACCACCGGCGGCGTCCCCTTCGGGTTCCCCAGGTCAGGGCGGTGGTTCTCGTGGAGATCGGAACGCACGGAGTTTTCGACGCCCGCCTTGGCGGCTACCGCGACGGCGAGCGTGGCCTCGCCTACCCGCTGGCCAGCTCCGTCGGCCCGGGCGACCTGGTCATCGCCGACCGTGGCTTCCGGTCGGTCGAGTTCGCTCATGTCTTCACCGCAGCGGGTGCGGATCTGCTGGTCAGGCTCCCGTCCAACCACCTCGGCACCATCGAGGAAGAACTCCCGGGCGGCTCGTACCTGTCGATGGCGCGACCGGGAAAGGAGGCCCGCCTTCGAGCCGCGCGAGAGGTCCGACCGCTGCCCAAGCACGTGATCTACCGGGTCATCACCTTCGCGAAAGACGACAACGCCGCCTACCTGGCACGACACTGCTCGATCCCGAGCAGTACCCGGCCGCCGAGCTGGTTGCGCTCTACCGGGAACGCTGGGAGATCGAGCTCGCCTTCGACGAGATCAAGAACCATCTCGGCCCTGGCGGGCCGAGATGGTCGCGCACACCGCAGGGCGACCGGCAGGAACTGTGGGCCCACCTCGCCGTCCACCACGCGATCCGCCAGTTCGCCCACACAACCGCGCTCGTCCACCCGCCTGCGGACGCCGACCGCATCTCCTACCTGAAGTGCGTCCGCATCGTCCGCCGCAGCATCCCGTCCCAGCTCGGAGCGACCGCCACCAAGCTCACCCGTTCCTTTGCCGAGGCCGGCCGGGAGGCACGTGCACACCTCCTCCCGGCCCGACGCGGCCGGGACTGCCCACGCGCGAAGCCGAACCGCTGACCCGTCCTGAAGACCCGGGCCAGACGCCCCGCTGGTCGGGGTGCCACGTGGGCCACGGCGCCAAGTCAACTGCATTGGCCTGACGCGGCCCACGTCTCCACCGGAACGCTCTGGCTTGACTCTGTCGGCGATCTTGGAGTCGCCGAGGTCAGGTGCCCCGGGTGCGCCAGGATCTCGGCCGGGGATCTCACGCTGGTCGAGGTCGTTCTGGAAGGCCGGCCGGTCGGCGGGGAGGGGTGCTCTCTCGGTCGAGAGCACAAAGCGACAACAGACGCCCCAATGACCACACAGGCTTTTGAAACACCCTGAACATGCCCGTCGATCACCCCGACGCGCCGGGCAACGCCAAGATCACCGACAGAGTCAAGCTAGTCCGTCCGGGCCGGATCGTCCGTCGGCGCCGCCTGCCGTGGCGCCCCCGCGGTCTCCGCCGAGACGCCCACCAGGGCGAGCTGCCAGACGCGCTTGAGCTGGGCGACGGCGCTCTCGAGCGCGGGGTCGGAGCCTATCCGGCGGCGCAGATACGCCTCGGCGCCACCGGTCAGGTGTTCCACCAGCATCGTGACGTCGGCGGGCTGGGCGTCGCCGCGAAGTTGGCCGCTTTCGTACGCCCGCTCCAGCAGGCCCCGTACTGTCGGCAGCCAGGCGTCCGACCATGCCTCGGAGCCCGGCCGTTCACGGCTGAGCCGGATGCCCGCCCGCACCGTGGGCTCCTGCTCCATCAGCCGGGTCAGCTCCAGCGTCAGGTCGATCACCATGCGCAGTGGCGACACCGGCTCCTCGGCCAGGCGCTCCAGCGCCTCCAGCGTGACCTCCCGGCCCTCCTGCTGCACCGCGTCGGCCAACTGCACCTTGGACGGGAAATGGAAGGTCACGGCACCGATCGACATACCAGCCACCGAGCTGACCCGCGACAGCGACGTGCCGTCGTACCCGAAGCGGTCGAACTCCTGGGCTGCCGCCTTGATCAGGGCCTGACGAGTGCGTACGGCCCTCTCCTGTTTCACCACACCATCTCCCGAAGAGGGTTCTCACGTAGGGCACCGATGGCCGCCTTCCCTTCCAAGGCTGACGCTCCCTGTCTCTGCCGGGCAAGCCGAAGTTGCCCAAGAAGTAATGGATTTACGCAGGTCACAAGCCCGGGGCAAGGCCCGGCGCGGTTCGGCGCGGAGACCGACTTGGCGAAGTGCATGTGGTGACTCTCCTGAGTCGCAAAAAAAAGAGGGCGTTCGCTATTATTTTAGCGGGGCCAGCAGCCGCAGGCCGAGAGCAAGGGAGGGAACTAGCCATGGTCACACACGCTCTGACGCCTCATCGGACCTCGGTTCCGGTGTTCGCCGAGAGGATCTTCGAGTGTCTGCCGCGGGTTGACCAGCGCCGCTGGGCGCAGGCCTATATGCAGGGGCTGCTCACCACCTCGGGCAAGAAGTCGGTCAAGCGGCTCGCCGAGTCGGTCTCGCCCCTGCCCGCCGTGTCCCAGTCGCTCCACCAGTTCGTCAACGCCAGCCCCTGGGACTGGATGCCGGTGCGGGCCGAGCTCACCCGCTGGGCCGGCCAGCAGATGACCCCGCGCGCCTGGGTGATCAGCCACGCCGTGCTGCGCAAGCGGGGCGAGCACTCCTGCGGGGTGCACCGCCGCTTCCTGGCCTCCAGCGGCCGCTCGGTGACCTGCCAGGTGGGCGTCGGTTCCTTCCTCTCCTCGTACGACACGGCCCTGCCCGTCGACTGGCGGCTGCTGCTGCCCGGTTCGTGGGCGAAGGACCCCGAGCGCCGCTCGCGCACCCGGATCCCCGCCGAGGTCGGCCCCCGCAGCATCGAGCAGCACGCCCTCGACCTGGTCGACACGCTCGCCGACACTGGCCCGACCGCCCCGCTGCCCGTGGTCGCCGACCTGGAATCCCTCGGTGGCGTCGGCGCGACCGGCCTGGTGCACGGACTCACCCTGCGCGGACGCGACTTCGTTGTTGCCGTCCCCGACTCCCTCCAGGTGGCCGTGGGACGCCACCTGCGGCTGCAGCGGCCCGGCGGAGGCGAGAGCCAGGGCCTGGTGCTCGCGGCCCGCAGCCTGTGCGAGTTCGACGCGAGCACGCTCACCCGGGTGGAGAGCGTCCCGGTCCGCGACGGGCGCGGCCGGCACACCACCGTCCTGTCGAGCTTTGTGCGCCTGCCGCAGCCGGCCTCGGGCGGCGAGCGGATCCACCGGACGTACCGGCTCTTCGCGGTACGCCCCGAGGGCGGCCGGCGGCCGCTCCAGCTGTGGCTCACCAGCCACACGCACGCACGCATGGAGTCGGTCCTCGCGCTGACCCGGACCCTCGCGCACGCCGACGAGTCCGTCCGGGAGATGGGCGACGACTTCGGTCTGCTCGACTTCGAGGGACGCTCCTTCCCGGGCTGGCACCACCACATGACGCTGGTGTCCGCCGCGTACGCCTACAGCCGGACCGAGCGCCGGACCGCACCCACCACCACCGGCGGCGAGCGGCTGACGGTCGCGGCCTGAGAAGGTCGCGCTCTTCGCGACGACTTCGTCAAGTCCGGGGTTGCATGACGCAACCTGACCCGCCCTAGAGTGAGTCCATGCTGAAGCACACGTACGAGGGACAGGACTGCAACCTCGCCCGCTCCCTGGAGGTGATCGGCGAGCGCTGGACCCTCCTGATCATCCGATCGGCGCTGCTCGGCACCACCCGCTTCGACGGCTTCCTGTCCCAGCTCGACATCGCCCGCAACGTGCTCTCCACCCGGCTGACCCGGCTGATCGAACACGAGATCATGGAGCGGGTGCCCTACCAGGACAAGCCTGTGCGCTACGAGTACCGGCTTACCCCGGTGGGCCGGGACCTGACCCGGGCCGTCATCGCCCTGATGCAGTGGGGCGACCGCAACCTGCCGCACGAACTGGGCCCACCTCGCCGCGCCGACCACATCGGCTGCGACGGCACGGTCCATGTCGAACTGCGCTGCACCTCCTGCGGGCGTGCCGTGCACGACGAGGAGATCGACGTCCGTCGCGCCCGCTGAACGGCGCTGGGGAACGCACGGCAGGAGATGCCGCGCCCGGCCCGGTCCGCCCACGATGGCAGCCCCCGCCGCCCGAACCGGGAGCGGCGCGCAGAAGGAGGCGTCACCGTGCCCGCACTGGGAGCGCTGCGCAGGCTGATCATGACCCCGTCCCTGGACGACGTGAGTTTCGCGGGACGCGGATTCACCGTCGAACCCACCGAGCGCACACGGCAGCTGGAGGCCGTGCCCCAGGCCGTCGTGACCGGCTTCGAGTGGGCCATTGAGGACAAGGACCTGGCGACCACCGAGCGCCGGCTCGCCCTCGTCGACCCGCTGAACCGCGGCTTCGCCTACGAGGGCGCCACCATGGCCTGCGCGATCCGCGACACTGTGGGACCCCGGGGCCACCGCACCGCCGACCTGCTGCGCGGCGGCGGCCGGCCGCACATCTTCCTCAACTACATCGGCATCGGCTTCGCCATGGCCAAGCTGCCCAGACCACTGTGGAAGAAGCTCGTCCCCGAACTGACCGAGCCGGATCTCTACCCGGCCATGAGCTGGCTGTGCGTCGACGGCTACGGCTTCGACCGGGCCTACTTCGACACCGGCACCTGGGTCGGCGGCCAGCGCCAGGACACCCCGTACGACTGGGACGGCGACCCTTCCTACTGGCAGAGGGCCTTCGACCAGGGCGTCGGCCGCGCGCTGTGGTTCATCCACGGCGGGCACGTCGGCAGCGTCTCCGCCGCCGTACGGGCCTTCGCCGGCGACCGGTGGGCCGACCTGTGGAGCGGCGTCGGCCTGGCCAGTACCTTCGCGGGCGGCACTCCCGCCGCCGGCCTCACGGCGCTGCGCGCCGAGGCGGGGGAGCACGCCGACCACCTGGCCCAGGGATCGGTCTTCGCCGCCAAGGCCCGGCACCACGCGGGACACGTGCCCGAACACACCGCCGAGGCCGTCCATGCCTTCACCGGACGCACCGTGGACGCCGTCGCGGCCCTCGCCGACGACTGCCCGGCCACCGCTCCCGAGGCCGGCGTCGGACCCGCCTACGAGGTATGGCGGCGCGGTGTGCGCACGCAATTGAGCACAGCCGTCGTTTGAGCACATCGGAAGTAGACGCCCCTCTGGGGGCCCTGGCTAGATTCGATTCACCGGGGCATTTTCAGGGATTCGAGAGGGGCGGTTTTCTGCCGTGTCCAGTGTGTTTGGTGCATACCGTCGCCGGTTGCTCACACCTCCTGTTTCCGAGACGACCATGGAAGTACGTGGATTTCATGTGAAGAACGCGGAAGCAAAGGCGCGACTCGAGCGCATCGGTGAGGTTTTTCTCCAGGGCTACGGGTACGCCGTGGAGGCATCTTCGCCCGCCGAGGCGGAGGAGCTTCTCGAGACCGTCCCGGGAGACATGCGCGGCTTCGCCTACGAGGGCGCCGGCATGGGCGCGGCGGTGTACGACTCGCTGCCCGGGCACGGCGGCCGCCTGGCCGGCCTGTTGGCCGGCGAAGGCCGCCACCACGACTACATGATCTATGTCGGCATCGGCTGGGCGATGGCCCGTCTGCCGAAGTTCCTGTGGCCCGACATCCGCACCACCGACCCGCTGCTACGCTGGCTCGCGCTCGACGGATACGGCTTCCACCAGGCGTACTTCAAGACCGACACGTATGTACGCACCCCCGAGGTCCAGCAGCCCTTCCGCTGGAACGGCGGGCACAACCACTACACCCTGAACGCCGTCGACCAGGGCATCGGCCGCGCGCTGTGGTTCGTCGGCGGAACCGACCCCGATGTCGTCACCGACCTGATTCGCGCCTATCCCGAGCACCGCCACGGCGATCTGTACGCGGGCGCCGGACTCGCCTGCTCCTACGCCGGCGGGGTCACCGAGGACGAGCTCGCGCGCTTCACCGAGGGTGCCGGAGAGCACCGCTGGGCGCTCGCCCAGGGCGCCGCGTTCGCGACCGAGGCCCGGATCAAGGCGGGCACGGTCATCGACCACACCCACCTCGCCGCCCGTGTCGTGTGCGGCACGACGGTCGAACGAGCCTCGCGGGTGTGCCGCGACACCCGGCCCCCGGGGCTCGGCGGGGGTGCGTCCCCGGCCTACGAGACCTGGCGGCGCGACATCGCCGCGGAACTCGCTTCCGACTCGCTCATTTCGAAAGGTGCCGACCAGTGACGGTCACAAAGAACTGGCTCCGCAGGAATTCACCGGGAATTGTCGCGCTCGCCCTGATGGTGAGCACGTTCTACGCCGTCCGGCTGCCCGAATCCTCGGCCGCTGACATCGACAGGCTGGCAGAGAAATTCGCATTCGAGCCGATGTCGATAGCCATGCCCGCCGGATTCGACAAGCAGGAGGTCCGGAAGGTCAACAAGGCGTACCAGCACATTGAGGCCTGGATTTCCTCGGTCGGCGCCGGAATCGCCGTCAACGACCTCGACGGCGACGGCCTCGCCAACGACCTGTGTGTGAACGACGTGCGGATCGACCAGGCGGTCGTCACCCCGGCACCGACCCGCGAGGACAAGTACGCCCCGTTCGCGCTGGACCCGGCGCCGCTGGGCACCAGCACGACGATGGCGCCGATGGGATGCATGCCCGGCGACTACAACGAGGACGGCCGCATGGACCTCCTCGTCTACTACTGGGGCCGTACGCCCGTCATCTTCGAGAACAAGGGCGAGAAGGGGAAGCCGCTCACCGCCGCTTCCTTCATGCCCACCGAGCTGCTGCCGGGCAAGCCCGGCAAGAAGTACACCGGTCCGCTGTGGAACTCCAACACCGCCGCGGTCGCCGACTTCGACGGTGACGGCCACGACGACATCTACATTGGCAACTACTTCCCCGACAGCCCGGTCCTCGACCCGTCCAAGGACGGCGACGTCACCATGAACGAGTCGCTGTCGCACGCCCAGAACGGCGGTGGCGGCCACTTCTTCCGCTGGACGAAGGACGGCTACGAGAAGACCGACGGCGCCCTCCCGCAGAACCTGAACAAGGGCTGGTCGCTCGGTGCCTCCGCCGCCGACCTCGACGGCGATCGGTTGCCCGAGATGTTCCTCGCGCACGACTTCGGCACCTCGGCGCTGCTGTACAACGTCTCCACCCCGGGCAGGATCAGGTTCTCCGAGGTCAAGGCCGTGCACGACGGCACTGTGCCGAAGTCCAAGGAGATCGGCCGCAGCTCCTTCAAGGGCATGGGCGTCGACTTCGGCGACCTCGACCACGACGGCATCTACGACATGTTCGTCAGCAACATCACCACCTCCTTCGGCATCCAGGAGTCGAACTTCGCCTTCATCGGCGACGCCGACTCCCGCTCCGAGCTCCAGGGTCGCCTCAAGAAGGGCGAGGCCCCGTACACGGACAAGTCCACCGACCTCATGCTGGCCTGGTCCGGCTGGGGCTGGGATGTGAAGATGGGCGACTTTGACAACGACAGCGAGCTGGAGATCACCCAGGCCCTCGGCTTTGTCAAGGGCAAGAACAACCGCTGGCCACAGCTCCAGGAGCTCGCCACGGCCAACGACGCCCTGATCGCCAACCCCACGTGGTGGCCGAATGTCAGGCACGGTGACGATCTCGCCGGCAGCCAGCGCATGCGCTTCTTCGCCAAGGACCCCCAGAGCGGCACATACCGCAACCTCTCCGAGGCCCTCGGCATCGGTGAGCCCGTCCCGACCCGCGGCCTGGCCACCGGCGACGTCGACGGCGACGGCCGTCTCGACCTGGCGGTCGCCCGCCAGTGGGGCGAGCCGGTCTTCCTGCACAACGTCGCCAAGACCCCCGGCTCCTACCTGGGCCTGAAGCTCACCCACCCGGACGGCGCCCCGGTCGTCGGCGCCGAGGTCTGCGTCGAACTCCCGGACGGCACCAAGCGCATCACCCGCCTCGACGGCGGCGGCGGCCACTCCGGCAAGCGCAGCACCGATGTGCACATCGGTCTGGGCAAGGACGTCCAGGGCTCCGTGCCCGCCATGGTCACCTGGCGTGACCGGGACGGTCAGGTCCACGAGCAGAAGCTGAAGCTCACGCCGGGCTGGCACAGCCTCGAGCTGGGCACCCAGGTCAAGGAGAAGTGACGATGCCCGCAACGAAGACTGCCGCCACCCCGCGGCACAACCCGAAGGTCGTGACCGCGCTCCGCCGCTTTGCGATCTCCATCTCCGTCCTCAACATCTTCGGCTACACCGTCCTTGGCTTTGAACAGCCCTGGACCTGGCCGTTCATTGCCCTCGCGGCCGGCTACAGCACCGAGATCGTGCTGGAGATCCTCGGCGCCCGCGCCGAGGGCCGCGCACCGCGCTTCGCCGGAGGCGGGGCCAAGGGCTTCATGGAGTTCCTGCTCCCGGCCCACATCACCTCGCTCGCGGTGAACATGCTCACCTACGTCAACGACCTGGTGTGGGTCATGGTATTCGGCGTCATCGTCGCCGTCGGCACCAAGTGGGTGCTGCGCGCCCCGGTGAAGGGCCGGCTGCGGCACTTCATGAACCCGTCGAACTTCGGCATCGCCGTCATCCTGCTGCTCTTCCCGTGGGCCTCGATCGCCCCGCCGTACCACTTCACCGAGTACCTCGACGGCGGCTTCGACTGGCTCGTGCCGGCGATCATCATCACCCTCGGCACGATGCTCAACGCCAAGCTCACCGAGCGCATGTGGCTGATCCTCGCCTGGGTCGGCGGCTTCGCCCTCCAGGCGGTCATCCGCGGCCTGATGTTCGACACCTCCATCCCCGCGGGCCTCGCGATGATGTCCGGCGTGGCATTCGTCCTGTTCACCAACTACATGATCACGGACCCGGGCACCACGCCGTCGTCCAAGTGGGGCCAGATCGCCTTCGGCGGCGGCACCGCCGCACTGTACGGGGTGCTCACCGCGATGAGCGTCGCCTACGGCATCTTCTTCGCCACCGCACTGGTCTGCGCCATCCGCGGCGCCTTCCTGTGGGTCGCGGACGTCGTATCCAAGAAGCGCGCCGAGGAAGCCCTCGCTCTCGCCGCCGTCACCCACTCCGTCGCTCAGGCCGACGCCGCCGCCCGGGCCCAGGCGGACGCCGCCGACGCGGCGGGCTGCCCGTGCCCCGCGGGCGCCTGCGCCTGCCCGGCCCCCGAGACCGCCGACGCGGCGGGCTGCCCGTGCCCCGCGGGCGCCTGCGCCTGCCCGGCCCCCGAGACCGCCGACACCGAGACCCAGAAGATACCGGTGACCGCATGACCAGGATCGCCATCGTCGGCATGGCCTGCCGCTATCCCGACGCCACCAACCCCCGTGAACTGTGGGACAACGCCGTCGCCGGACGGCGCGCGTTCCGCCGGCTCCCCGACGTCCGGATGAACCTGGACGACTACTGGGACGCCGACCCGACCACCCCCGACACCTTCTACGCCCGCAACGCCGCGGTCATCGAGGGCTACGAGTTCGACCGGATCGCCCACAAGATCGCGGGCAGCACCTTCCGGTCCACCGACCTCACCCACTGGCTGGCCCTGGACACCGCGGGCCGCGCGCTCGCCGACGCCGGGTTCGCCGGCGGCGAGGGCCTGCCCCGGGAGCGCACCGGCGTCGTCGTCGGCAACACCCTCACCGGCGAGTTCTCCCGCGCCAACGTGATGCGGCTGCGCTGGCCGTACGTGCGCCGGGTGATGGCCTCCGCGCTCAAGGAGCAGGACCTCTGGGACGACGAGCGCATCGCCGAGTTCCTGGACGACGTCGAGCTCTCGTACAAGGAGCCGTTCCCGGCGATCGACGAGGACACCCTCGCCGGCGGTCTCGCCAACACCATCGCCGGGCGGATCTGCAACCACTTCGACCTGAACGGCGGCGGCTACACCGTCGACGGCGCCTGCTCGTCCTCGCTGCTCTCGGTCACCACCGCGGGCACCGCCCTCATCAACGGAGACCTCGACGTCGCCGTCGCGGGCGGCGTGGACCTGTCCATCGACCCCTTCGAGATCATCGGATTCGCCAAGACCGGTGCCCTCGCCAAGGGCGAGATGAAGCTCTACGACCGCGGCTCCAACGGCTTCTGGCCCGGCGAGGGCTGCGGCATGATCGTGCTGATGCGCGAAGAGGACGCCCTCGCGGCCGGCCACCGCATCTACGCGACCATCGCGGGCTGGGGCGTCTCCTCCGACGGCCAGGGCGGCATCACCCGCCCCGAGGTCAGCGGCTACCAGCTCGCCCTGCGCCGTGCCTACGAGAAGGCCGGCTTCGGCATCGAGACCGTCCGGCTCTTCGAGGGCCACGGCACCGGCACCGCCGTCGGCGACGCCACCGAGCTCACCGCCCTCATGGGCGCCCGCCGGGCCGCCGACCCCGACGCGCCGCTCGCGGCCATCACGTCCATCAAGGGCATGATCGGCCACACCAAGGCCGCCGCCGGCGTCGCCGGACTGATCAAGGCGGCCATGGCCGTCAACCACCAGACCCTGCCGCCCGCGATCGGCACCACCGACCCGCACGAGCTGCTCGGCGACGAGAAGGCCAACCTCAAGGCGCTGCGCAAGGCCGAGGCCTGGCCCGAGAACGCGCCCCGGCGCGCCGGCGTCACCGCCATGGGCTTCGGCGGAATCAACACCCACGTCGTCCTCGACGAGCCCGCCGGGCGGCGCCGCACGGCCCCGAGCCGTCGCTCCGCCGCCCTGGCGCACACCCTCCAGGACGCCGAACTGCTCGTCGTCGAAGGCGAGTCGGCCAAGGCGCTGCGCGCCCGGCTCAACGAGGTCGCCGCCTTCGCCGAGCAGGTCTCCTACGGCCAGGTCGCCGACCTCGCCGCCACCCTGCAGCGCGAACTGCGCGGCCTCGCGCACCGCGCGGCCGTCGTCGTCACCTCCCCGGAGGACGCCGAGCGCCGCCTGACCCACCTGGCCGACCTGCTGGAGTCCGGCGAGACGGCGTACACCGCCGCCGACGGCCGCAGCTTCCTCGGCCGCGCCTCCGGCCCGGCCCGGATCGGCTTCCTCTTCCCCGGCCAGGGTTCCGGCCACGGCACCGGCGGCGGCGCGCTGCGCCGGCGCTTCCCGGAAGCCGCCGAGGTCTTCGACCGGGCCGCACTGCCCAGCACCGGCGACATGGTCGCCACCGACGTGGCCCAGCCGCGCATCGCCACCGGCTCCGCCGCGGGCCTGCGGGTGCTCGACGCGCTGCGCCTGGAGGCCTCCGTCGCCGTCGGCCACAGCCTCGGCGAACTCTCCGCCCTGCACTGGTCGGGCGCCCTCGACGAGGACACCCTCCTCGAGGCGGCGCGGGTGCGCGGCAAAGCGATGGCCGAGCACAGCTCCTCCGGAACCATGGCCTCGCTCAGCGTGAAGCCCGAGCGGGCCGAGCAGCTCATCGAGGGCCTGTCCGTCGTCATCGCCGGATACAACGGCCCTGAGCAGACGGTCGTCGCGGGACCGGTCGACGAGATCGAGGAGGTGCGGCGCCGGGCCGAACGGTCCGAGATCCCCTGCACCCCCTTGAACGTCTCGCACGCCTTCCACTCCCCGCTGGTCGCCGCCTCCGCCGCGTCCTTCGGCGGCTGGCTGGCGGACGCAGCCGTCGGCACCGTCGCGGGCCGGGTGGTCTCCACCGTCACCGGCGAGGAACTGACCCCCGCCACCGACCTGACCACCCTGCTCGCCGAGCAGATCACCGGCCCGGTCTGCTTCACCCAGGCGGTCAGCGAGGCCGCCCGCGGCATCGACCTGTTCGTCGAGGTCGGCCCCGGCCGGGTGCTCAGCTCGCTGGCCCGCGCCACCACCGGCGTCCCCGCCGTCGCGCTCAACACCGACGACGAGTCCCTGCGCAGCCTGCTGCAGGTGGCCGGTGCCGCGTACGTCGCGGGCGCGCCGGTCGACCTGGAGCGGCTGTTCCAGGACCGGCTGATCCGGCCCCTGGAGGTCGGCCAGGAGTTCTCCTTCCTCGCCAACCCCTGCGAGCAGGCCCCGCGCGACCTCCCGCGGACCGAGCGCGCGCCGCGCGCCGAGCGGGCCGCCAAGGCGTCGCCGAAGGCCGTCACCGCCGCCCGGGACACCGCCGACGTGGCCCCGGCCACCGCGGCGGAACCCGACGCGGAGGCCGCCGCCGACGGCGTCGACGCGCTCGAAGTGCTGCGCGCCCTCGTCGCCGAGCGCGCCGAGCTGCCCGCCGACCTCGTCGACCCGGACAGCCGGCTCCTCGACGACCTGCACATGAGCTCGATCACCGTCGGCCAGATCGTCAACCAGGCGGCGTCCCGCCTCGGGATCGCCGCCGCCCAGGTGCCGACCAACTTCGCCACCGCCACCCTGGCCGAACTGGCCGAGGCGCTGGACACCCTGGTCAGCACCGGCGGCGCCGTCCCCGAGTCCGAGACGCCCGTCGTCGCGGGCGCGGCCCCCTGGGCCCGTCCCTTCGCCGTCGACCTCGACGAGGTCGCCCGCCCGTACGGCGTCCCCGACGGCACCGACGGCGCCTGGGAGCTGTTCGGGTCCGCGGACCACCCCTACGCCGAGCAGCTCCGCACAGCGCTGGCCGCCGCCGGACTCGGCTCCGGAGTGCTCGCCGTCCTCGCCAAGGGCTGCCCCCGCAAGGAGGTCGAGGAGGTCCTGGCCGCCGCCAAGAGCGCGCTCGCCGGGGACCGGGCCCGTCGCTTCGTCCTCGTCCAGGACGGCCGCGGCGCGGCCGGTCTGGCGAAGACGCTGCACCTGGAGGCCCCGCACCTGCGCACCACCGTCGTCCACACCCCGCAGGCCGAGGACGTCGTGGAGCGGGTCGTGGCCGAGGTGGCGGCGACCAACCGGTTCGCCGAGGTCCACTACGACCAGGCCGGGGTGCGCCGGGTGCCGACGCTGCGGGCGCTGCCCGTGAAGCCGGAGCGCACCGACGTCCCACTCGACGACACCGACGTGATGCTCGTCACGGGCGGCGGCAAGGGCATCTCCGCCGAGTGCGCTCTCGCCGTGGCCCAGAAGACCGGTGCCGCGCTCGCCGTCCTCGGCCGGTCCGACCCGGCCCAGGACACCGAGCTCGCCGAGAACCTCGACCGGATGCGCGCCGGCGGTGTGCGAGTGCACTACGCCCGCGCCGACGTCACCGTCACCGAGCAGGTCACGGCCGCCGTCACCGAACTGACCGAGGCGCTCGGCCCGATCACCGGCCTGCTGCACGGTGCCGGGCTCAACCAGCCGGGCGCGCTGACCGGCCTCACCGGCCAGGACTTCGACCGCACCTTCGCCCCCAAGGTCGACGGACTGCGCACGGTCCTCGACACGGTCGGCCCCGAGCGGCTCAAGCTGCTCGTCAGCTTCGGCAGCATCATCGGCCGGGCCGGCCTGCGCGGCGAGGCGCACTACGCCACCGCCAACGAGTGGCTGGCCGACCTCACCGAGGACGTGGCCCGCGCCCACCCGAACCTCCGCGCCCGCTGCATGGAGTGGTCCGTGTGGTCCGGCGTCGGCATGGGCGAGAAGCTCTCCGTCGTCGAGTCGCTCTCCCGCGAGGGCATCGTGCCGGTCTCCCCGGACCAGGGCGTGGCGATCCTGCTGAGGCTGATCGAGGATCCGGACGCCCCTGTCGTCACGGTCATCAGCGGCCGTACCGAAGGCATCGACACCGTGCGGCGCGACCTGCCCGCGCTGCCGATGCTGCGCTTCACCGGTGACCCGCTGGTGCGCTACCACGGCGTCGAACTGGTCACCGAGGTCGAGCTGAACGCGGGCACCGACCCGTACCTGGCCGATCACCTGCTCGACGGCAACCTGCTGCTGCCCGCCGTCATCGGCATGGAGGCGATGACCCAGGTCGCGTCCGCCGTCACCGGACGCACCGGTACCGCCCCCGTCATCGAGGGCGCCAAGTTCCTGCGCCCGATCGTGGTGCCGCCCAACGGCAGCACCCGGATCCGGATCGCGGCGACCGTCACCGACACCGACACCGTCGACGTGGCCATCCACGCCGAGGACACCGGCTTCGTCGCCGAGCACTTCCGGGCCCGGCTGATCTTCGGCGGGACCCCGGCGCCGGACGGCCCGCCGCTCCAGGTGCCCGACGACACCCCGGTCGTTCCGCTGGACCCGGCCGTCGACCTGTACGACGGGGTGCTGTTCCAGGGCGCCCGCTTCCAGCGGCTGCGCCGCTTCCACCGGGCCGCCGCGCGGCACGTGGACGCCGAGGTCGCCGTCCAGCAGCAGCCCGAGGGCTGGTTCGCCGGCTTCCTGCCGGGCGAGCTGCTGCTCGCCGACCCGGGCATGCGCGACGCGCTCATGCACGGCAACCAGGTGTGCGTCCCGGACGCCACGCTGCTGCCCTCGGGCGTGGAGCGGATCCACACCCTCGGCGCCGGCTCGCACGTCCCGGACCAGCTGCGCTACACCGCGGTCGAGCGCAGCCGGGACGGCGACACCTACGTGTACGACATCGCCGTGCGCGACGCGGGCGGCACCGTCGTCGAGCGCTGGGAAGGACTGACCCTGCACGCGGTGCGCAAGACCGACGGGTCCGGCCCGTGGGTCGCGCCGCTGCTCGGCCCGTACCTGGAGCGCTCCCTCGAGGACGTCGTCGGCCGCCACGTCGCGGTCGCCGTCGAGCCGCACGGGGACGCCCCGGCGGGTTCCGTCGCCCAGCGGCGAGGCTTCACCGCCGACGCCGCCGCGCGGGCCCTCGGCAGCCCCGTCGCGGTGCGGCACCGTCCGGACGGGCGGCCCGAACTGGAGCCCGGCCGGCACATGTCGATGTCGGCGGCGCACGGCCTGGGGGTCACCCTCAGCGCCGTCTCCGACACCGAGGTCGCCTGCGACATCGAGGCGGTCAGCATGCGCTCGGCACACGAGTGGCGCGGGCTGCTCGGGGACCACGCACCGGTCGCCGAACTGGTCGCCAAGGAGACCGGCGAGGCCCCGGACACCGCGGCCACCCGCGTGTGGGGAGCCGTGGAATGCCTGCGCAAGGCCGGCATCATGGCGGGCGCCCAGCTGACGGTGCTGCCGCGCCGCAAGGACGCCTGGGTGGTCTTCGCCGCCGGCGACCTGCGGATCGCGACCTTCGTCACCGCGCTGCGCGACGCCCTGGAGCCCGCCGTCTTCGCCTTCCTCACCCACGAGACACCTCTCGCAGAAGGGCGGTCCTAGACCATGGCGGACGACTACTTCGAGTACCGGCACACGGTCGGCTTCGAGGAGACCAACCTCGTCGGCAACGTGTACTACGTGAACTACCTCCGCTGGCAGGGCCGCTGCCGCGAGCTGTTCCTGCAGCAGAAGGCACCGGACGTACTCGCCGAGGTCCAGGCCGACCTCAAGCTGTTCACGCTGAAGGTGGACTGCGAGTTCTTCGCGGAGATCACCGCCTTCGACGAGCTGTCCATCCGGATGCGCCTGTCCGAGCTGGGTCAGACCCAGCTGGAGTTCACCTTCGACTACGTCAAGGTGACCGGCGGGGCCGAGGTGCTGATCGCGCGCGGCCGCCAGCGGATCGCTTGCATGCGCGGCCCGAACACCAACACGGTGCCCTCGCGCATCCCGGACGGCCTCGCCCGTGCCCTGGAGCCGTACAGCACCCAGAACCGGGCGCTGGCCGGACGGGCCGCATGAGCACCCTGACCGTCGCGCCGCCGCGGGACGCCGTCACCGGCGACCCCGCGCGGCTGCGGCGGGCCCTCGGGTCCTTCGCGACGGGTGTCACCGTCGTCACGGTCGGCGGCGCGACCCCGCGAGGCATGACCGCCAACTCCTTCACGTCGGTGTCGCTGGATCCGGCCCTCGTGCTGCTGTGCGTGGGCAACGACGCCGTCATGAACCGGGTCCTCGCCGAGGCCGACACCTTCGCGGTGTCGGTGCTCGGCGCCGGCCAGGAGGACGTGGCCCGGCACTTCGCCGACCGCTCCCGGCCGCTCGGCGCGGCCCAGTTCGACGCCGTCGACTGGCTGCCCGGACCGGCCACCGCCGCCCCCGTGATCGCGGGGGCGGCGGCCCATTTCGAGTGCGCCCGCTGGCGCGCGTACGACGGCGGCGACCACACCATCCACATCGGGCGGGTGCTCGCCCTGGACGAACTGCCCGGCCGCGAGCCGCTGGTGTTCCACGGCGGCCGTTTCCGGCAGGTCGTGCCGCAGCAGCCGGGGGGTCACCGATGAGCGTGCACCCACCCGGACCGCCGTTCTGGGCGCTGCCGGGGCTGCTGCGCAAGCTGGCGGTCGACCGGCTGGGCATGATGCGGGAGGCGGCCGAGCTGGCCGACGCCGTCCGGGTGAACATGGGCCCGAAGAAGCTCTACGTCTTCAACCGCCCCGACTACGCCAAGCACGTCCTCGCCGACAACGCGGCCAACTACCACAAGGGCATCGGCCTGGTGGAGTCCCGCAAGGTGCTCGGTGACGGCCTGCTCACCAGCGAGGGCGAGCTGTGGCGCAAGCAGCGCCGCACCGTGCAGCCCGCGTTCAAGCCGGGGCGGATCGCCGCCCAGGCCGGCGCGGTGGCCGAGGAGTCCGGACGGCTCGTGGAGCTCCTGCGCGGCCGCGCAGGAGACACGCCGGTCGACGTCCTCCAGGAGGTCACCGGGTTCACCCTCGGGGTGCTCGGACGGACCCTGATGGACACCTCCCTGGAGGGACACGACGGCATCGCGCACGCCTTCGAGGCCGTGCAGGACCAGGCCATGTTCGACATGGTCACGCAGGGCCTGGTGCCGACCTGGCTGCCGTTCGGCACCCAGCGTCGCTTCCGCGCCGCCCGCCGGGAGCTGACCCGGACCGTCGACGAACTGGTCGCCGACCGGGGCGCGCGGATGAGCGAGGACGACGGCGCGGACGACGCGTTCGCCCGCATGGTCCTCGCCGCCCGCGCGCACCCGGACCCGGCCACCGGGCGCAGGCTGCTCCAGGAGGAGCTGGTCACGCTGCTGCTCGCGGGGCACGAGACGACGGCCAGCACGCTCGGCTGGACGCTGCTGCTCCTCGCCCGCCACCCGCATGTGCGGGACCTGGTGCGCGAGGAGGCCAGGGCGGTGCTCGCGGGGGGCCGGCTGCCGGACGCCGAGGATCTGCACAAGCTGGAGTACACGACGCAGGTGGTGCAGGAGGCCATGCGGCTCTATCCGCCGGTGTGGATCCTGCCCCGGATCGCCCAGGCGGCCGACGAGGTCGGCGGGTTCACCGTATCGGCCGGGGCCGACGTGCTGGTCTGCCCCTACACGATGCACCGGCACCCGGACCTGTGGGACGACCCGGAGCGCTTCGATCCGGGCCGCTTCGACCCGTCTCGGGTGGCGAACCGGCCGCGGTACGCGTACATCCCGTTCGGGGCGGGACCGCGGTTCTGCGTCGGCAGCAACCTCGGGATGATGGAGGCGGTGTTCGCCACCGCGCTCGTCACCCGGGACCTCGACCTGGCCGTGGTACCGGGGCACGAGGGCGTCGCGGAGCCGATGATGTCGCTGCGGATGCGCGGCGGACTGCCGATGACGGTCCGCCCGGTGGACTGAGCACACGTGCTCGCTCCGGGACACGACGAGAGGGCCGGCCACGAAGAATCGTGGCCGGC
>NZ_JBHYMF010000103.1:0-24350 GCF_042742855.1 Streptomyces sp. NPDC058877
GCCTCGGCCGGATACGCCCGCGAGCTGTACCTGGAGTGCCCGGAGGACCCGGCCGGCTGGGTCACCGAGATCCAGGAGCCGATCGCCCGCGCCTGAGCCGCCGCGGGCCCGGGACCCCCGCACGGGTTCCCGGGCCCGCCGTTTCCCGGTGGTCCGCTATTTCTTCAGCGCCTTGCGCAGGCGCAGCGCGTGCCGCGCGAGTCGACGCACCTTCGGGTGCCGGGGAATCGGCAGTCCGCCGGGCAGGCCCAGCACGGTGAGGCGACGTCGGGTGAAGTGGTGCCGGGTGCGCTCGGCGAGCGGTCCGGAGAGGTGGCGCTCCGCGGCCCCCCGCAGGTCCGCCCGTATCTTCGGCTGCATGGCGAAGCCGACCGCCGCGACCAGGTCGTTCAGCTCCGTCGGGTCGAGCGCCGCCCCGCCGCCCCCCTCCAGGGGCGGGACGACCGCGTCGACGACCGTGAGCGGGATCCGGTTGCTGTTCTGGAACGGGGCGAGCCGCTGCAGGAGGGTTTCGGTGCCGACCCGGGCGATCGGCACCCCGTAGAAGGTCCGTGCGGTGAGCAGCGCGGTGGAGAAGCAGCCGACGACGAGCGCGGGCCGCAACTCGCGGTAGAGCACCTCCGCGAGCACGGGACGGTCCTCGACGGTCAGGACGGCGCCGAGTTCGGCGGCCGCCTCCACCAGCGCCCGCGACCAGGCGTCCGGGGCCGTCGGGTGCGGCTTGAAGACGAGCCGCCGGTGGCCCCGGGCAACGGCGCCCCGGACCATCCGCAGGTGCAGTTCCTCCTCCTCGGCGGCGGTCAGCAGGTTCAACGCCGCCAGGTACTGACCGAGGAGCACCACCGGCCCCTCCTGCGCCGGCGCCACGGCCTCGGCGGCCGGCCCGGTCAGCTCTTCGACGACCTTCGTGAACGCCTGCGTCGGCACCGCCTCGGGGGTCGCCCCGAATTCGGCGAGCAGCAGCGGGGTCAACTCCGGCACCAGGTCGAGGTGGAGCAACCGGCCCACGCGCCCGCCGATCAACGGGTCGATCTTGTTGCGGGTCGGACCGTAGCTCATCAGACCGTCCGCGTACGCCGTGATCGGCGCCTCGGGCAGCAGCTGGGCGATGGCCAGTGCCGGTGTCACCTGGAGGGACTCCAGGGCCAGCTCGACCCGGTCGTCGCCCAGCTCCCAGATCCGTCGCAGGTGGCGTTGCAGCAGCGGCAGATCGCTTGCACGGGGGGTCCAACCGCCCGGGTGGAGCGGGGAGATCACCTCGTTCCAGGACAGCACGGAGTCGAAGCGGCTGCGCAGCCGGTCGAAGCCCTCGGCCTCGTCCAGGGCGGGGGTGGTCTCCGGCACGGCCGCGTTGTTGGTCACGAGGAGGATGCGACGGTCGGCGGGGCCGAAGCAGCCGCTGTCGAGCGCGGCGGCGAGGGTCACGACGCCGTAGAGGGTGGAGGCGCAGAAGATCTGGGTGGTGCGACGGGTGCTCATGCGGCGGCCTCCGTGGAGCTCGTGCCCGCGTCGGAGTCCGTGCCCGCGTCGGACGCGCGGACCGGTGCCGTGGGCGGGGGAGCCGGGCGGCGCCGGCGCAGTCGGCGCAGCATCGTCGCGCGGTCCCCGCCCATCGCGGCCAGCGCCTCGTCGAGGACATCCTGCGGCATCCGCTGCAATGCGCCCGCGCTCATCGCCTTCAACTGGCGCGCCACTTCCGGCTCGAAGCGCTCGATCGAGCCGATGTGATGGGAAATCACCGCGCAATACGTGCGGACGGCTTTCGGGAGGAGGCGGTCCGCGTCCTCGTCCCGTGCGGTTTCCGTGATGACCTGGTCGAATGCACGGATGAAGTCCAATTGTCGGACGTCGCCGATCTGGGTGAGCGAAGTGGCCACCCCGCGCCGGTAGAAGACGCCGAGTTCTCCGATTGCGGCGAATGATTCCGCCTCGCGGTGCAACCGCCAGATCCACGGTCGGTCCTCGGCGGTCCGAAGGCCGTGCGTGAAGTGCAGCAGGCCCCGGTCGAGGAGCCTTCGGTGGTAGATCCCGGCCCAGGCGTACGGGTAGTCGACCGAGGTCGTGCGGTGCGCCGGCAGGATCGCGTCCCGGGGGCGCAGCACTTCGGCACGGCGGGGGACCGGCACCTGGCGCACGGAGCGCTTCCGGCCGGTGACCACCACGTGGTCGGTGCGCAGGAAGTCGCAGTCCAGTGATTCGGCCGCGGCGAGCAGCCGTTCGTAGTAGCCGGGGGCGAGCCAGTCGTCGCCGTCGAGGAAGGTCACGTACTCGCCGCGGGCGGCGTCGAGGCCGGTGTTCCGGGCCGTGGCGAGGCCCTCGTTGTGTGCGTGCCTGATCAGGACGGCGCCCGGGACCTCGCGTGCGGCCCGTTCGAGGAGCGCGGGCGTCCCGTCCGACGAGCAGTCGTCGACCAGCAGGAACTCGAAGTCCTCGCGGGCGTTGGCCCGCAGGCTCGTGAGGGTGTCGGGGGCGTATGTCTGCACGTTGAAGAACGGCACGACGACGGAGAGCTTGACCACGCGGCCGACGCTAGGCGCCGCCCCGGCATTCCCCCCGACCATCGGGAATCCATTTGGTGAACGCCAGGCGGCGGGCCGATTAACCGCCTTTTCCCTTGGGTGAAATCGGTCCCCGCGCGTCTGGAAAACGCCCCGCTTCAACGTGCGGAGAGGCTCTGTTCACCCTTTGTTGCCATTCAGTTGGGCCGAAGAGCGGAATGCCCTTCTAGCGTCCTCGACGTGCCAGCAAGTACCAGAGAAGCGGTACGGGTCGCCGTACTCGCCGATTCCGACACCCGGTGGAAATGGGGCGGCCTCACCGCGCGCCGCATCACGGAAGCGACCGCCGAGCCCACCGGTTTCGTCCTGCGCGGACGCGCCACGCCGACGGCGCGCCAACTCGCCGAAACCGGGGTGTCCAAGGACGCCCCGCGCGAAGTGACCGGCGCGGAGTTCCTGCGCGCGGTGCGGGACGCGGAGGCGCGCGGCGAGGGGTACGACGTCCTCGTCCTCGCCCTGGTCGGCGGCACCGTCCGGGCCGTCCTCCAGGGACTGGCCGACCTCGGCCTCAGGCGTCGCCCGGTGATCGTCACCGGCTACGTCGGCGTGGTGTACGAGAAGCTGACCGACGGCCTGTTGCTGCGCCACGGCGCCGACGTGGTCCTCGCCAACTCCCGCCACGACGCCGAGCGCTTCCGTGCGGTGTACGAGGGCGTGGGCGCCGGCGCCGACCCGGTCGTCGAAGCCGCGCTGCCCTTCCTCGGCGGAGCTCCGTACGCACCCCGGGCGAACCGCGACGTCCTGGTCTTCGCCGCGCAGCCGTCCGTGCCTGCCACCCGGTCCGAACGGGCCTACGTGCTCCGCCGGTTGACAGGGCACGCCCGGCTCCATCCGGAGCGCGAGGTGCTCCTCAAGCTCCGCTCCAAGCCGGGCGAACACACCACGCACCTGGAGGAGTTCCCGTTCCAGAAGCTGGTACGCGAACTTGATCCGCCGAACAACTTCCGTCTCGTGTACGGGCACATGGGCGAGGTCCTCGACCGGACCGACCTCCTGGTCACCGTCTCCTCCACGGCCGCCCTCGAAGCGCTGCACCGTCGGATCCCCACCGCGATCCTCACCGACCTCGGGGTCCGCGAGGCGCTCGGTAACCACCACTTCGTCGGCTCCGGCCTGCTGACCTCCTTCGACCGGCTCGACCAGGGGCACGTGCCGACCCCCGACGGAACCTGGCTCGCCCGACAGGGAGTCGCCTCCGACAGCCCCTACGAGCAGGCCTTCGACGCCGCCCGCGACCGGGTCGCCGTACTCCTCGCGCTTCCCGCGCTCCCCCCGATCGCCCCCTACTACACCGCGGAGACGGCCCCCGGCTACCTGCCGGGAATCCTCGCCCGCCACCGCCTGGACGTCACCGCACCGGAGCCCCGCGAGAGCGGGCTGCGCCGGATCGTCCGCGAGGCCGCGCGGGGTGCGTACCGCCACGGCGTGCAGCGCGTCGCCCCCGTCATCCGCCGTCTGGGAGAACTCTGATGCCGACCCCCACCGTGCTCGCCGTCATCCCCGCCCGGGGAGGCTCCAAGGGCGTGCCCGCCAAGAACCTCGCCCCGGTGGCCGGCGTCCCGCTCGTCTCCCGCGCCGTCCGCGCCTGCCTCGACGCGCGCCCCGTCACCCACGTCACGGTCTCCACCGACGACGCCGCCATCGCGGCGGCGGCCCGTGCGGCCGGAGCCGAGGCGGTCCAGCGGCCCGCCGAGATCGCCGGCGACACGGCCACCAGCGAGTCCGCGGTCCGGCACGCGATGGACGCCTTCGAGGCCGCCCACGGCCGCCCGGTGGACGTGGTCCTCCTCGTCCAGTGCACGAGCCCCTTCCTGACCTCCGCCGAGGTCGCGGAGACCGTCGAGCGGATCGTCTCCGGCGCCGCCGACACCGCCTTCACGGCCGCCCCGACCCACGGCTTCCTCTGGCGCGAGACCGAGGCGGGAGCCGAAGGCGTCAACCACGACAAGGCGCACCGTCCGCGCCGTCAGGACCGGGAGCCCGAGTACCTGGAAACGGGCGCCGTCTACGCGATGGACGCGACCGGCTTCCGCACCCACGGGCACCGCTTCTTCGGCCGCACCGCGCTCGTCGTCACCGATCCCGCCCGGGTCCTGGAGATCGACGACCCGCACGACCTCGCCCGGGCCAAGGCGCTCGCGCCGCTCCTCGACGAGCCCGCCACGCCCGGCTTCGCCGACGTGGACGCGGTCGTCCTCGACTTCGACGGGACCCAGACCGACGACCGGGTCCACCTCGACGCCGAAGGGCGCGAGTTCGTCTCCGCGCACCGCGGCGACGGTCTCGGCATCGCGGCCCTGCGCCGCGCCGGACTGCCCGTCCTCATCCTCTCCACCGAACAGAACGCCGTGGTCGCCGCCCGCGCCCGCAAGCTCAAGATCCCCGTCCTGCACGGCATCGACCGCAAGGACCGCGCCCTCAAGGAGTGGTGCGAGGCCGAGGGCATCGACCCGCAGCGCGTCCTCTACGCCGGCAACGACGTCAACGACCTGCCCTGCTTCCACCTCGTCGGCTGGCCCGTCGCGGTGAGCAGCGCCCACGACTCCGTACGGGCCGCCGCCCGCGCGGTCACCGTCACCCCGGGCGGCTCCGGAGCGATCCGTGAGATCGCCGCCTGGCTCCTCGGACCCGAGCTCGACACCCCCGCACGCACCACCCACCACATCTAAGGAACAGCACCATGAGCACCCGTCTCCGCACCCTCGGCGCCAAGACCGCCGGCCCCGGCCAGCCCGTCTACGTCACCGGCGAGATCGGCATCAACCACAACGGCGACCTCGACAACGCCTTCGCGCTCATCGACATCGCCGCCGAAGCCGGCTGCGACGCCGTCAAGTTCCAGAAGCGCACCCCCGAGATCTGCACCCCGCGCGACCAGTGGGACATCGAGCGCGACACCCCCTGGGGCCGGATGACCTACATCGACTACCGCCACCGCGTGGAGTTCGGCGAGGACGAGTACCGCGCCATCGACGAGCACTGCGAGAAGCGCGGCATCGACTGGTTCGCCTCCCCGTGGGACACCGAGGCCGTCGCCTTCCTGGAGAAGTTCGACGTCCCCGCCCACAAGGTCGCCTCGGCCTCCCTCACCGACGACGAGCTGCTCCGCGAGCTGCGCGCCACCGGTCGCACGGTGATCCTCTCCACGGGCATGTCGACGCCGAAGCAGATCCGCCACGCGGTCGAGGTCCTCGGCAGCGACAACATCCTGCTCTGCCACGCCACCTCGACCTACCCGGCCAAGGCCGAAGAGCTCAACCTGCGCGTCATCCAGACGCTCCAGGAGGAGTACCCGAACGTCCCGATCGGCTACTCCGGCCACGAGACCGGCCTCCAGACCACGCTGGCCGCCGTCGCCCTCGGCGCCACCTTCGTCGAGCGCCACATCACCCTCGACCGCGCCATGTGGGGCTCCGACCAGGCCGCTTCCGTCGAGCCGCAGGGCCTGCAGCGCCTGGTCCGCGACATCCGCACCATCGAGACGGCCCTCGGCGACGGCGTCAAGAAGGTGTACGAGTCGGAGCTCGGCCCGATGAAGAAGCTCCGCCGGGTCCAGGGCGCCGTCGCCGCATGACCGGGCAGCTGGCGTTCGTCGAGAGCCCGGTCCAGCTCCTCAACGTCCTGGAATGGGCGCACGTCAGGTCCTCGGTCGCCGGGGAGCACGCCTCCCCGGGCAGCCGGGCGGGGGCTCCTCCCCGCTCCGCCGCGGGAGACCGTCCGGTCGGGGCGGACGGGGACCCCGCGACGGACGACGGCCTTGTCGGGCCCCAGCTCCCGGACTCCACGGCGCCCGCGGGCGCATCCCCCTCGGGGCGCGCCCCCCGCGCCGGGGGCCCCTCCGGCCGGAGCACCGGCCTCACGGTGGTCGTCCTCTCGCCGACCGATCCGATGTCGCGGGGCCAGCTGCGCCGCATGGCCCAGTTGGCCCGCGACGCGGGACTCACCGTCCGCTGGCAGGAGGCCCGTGCCGGCCGGGGTTCCCTGGTCCGCACCCTGCGGGAGCTCGCCGGGCCGTTGCGTTCGGCGGAGCGAGTGATCATCGGGGACCCGTTCTCCCGGTACGTCCAGCTCCTGCTGACCCTCTTCGCACCCCGGCACGTGACCGTGGTCGACGACGGTACGGCGACCATGGAGTTCGCCGCCCAGCTCGGTCGCGGCGAACGCTTGGTGCGTTGGCACCGCAAGGGCGGTCTGGGCCCGCGCGAGCTGGTGCTCGCCCCGGTGACCACACTGGCCCGGCGGCGCCTCGCTCCCGGCCGGGGCCGTACGGTCGAGATCTTCACCTCGCTGCCCGTGGAGGCCCCGCCGGGCGTCACGGTCACGGAGAACGCCTACGCCTGGACCCGGCACACCTTCGGTCCGCCGATGCTCACCGGCGGGGCCGACCTGGTCGGCACCTCGCTCGTCGAGACGGGCGTCGTCGACGAGGACCACTACGTGCGCGTGGTGGCGGGCCTCGCCCGCACCCACGGTGCCACCCGCTACTTCGCGCACCGTCGGGAGAGTGCGGAGAAGCTGCACCGGATAGCGGTCGAGACCGGCCTCCAGATGGTCCGTCCCGACCTGCCCCTGGAGCTGATCGCCCGGCGCGGGCCGGTGGGCCGCACGGTCGTGAGCTTCCCGTCCACGGTCGTGCACACCCTGCCGCTGGCCCTGGCGGGCACGGGCGTCAAGGTCGCCGTCATCGAGGTCGCCCCCGAGTGGCTCCGGGCGACCGCCTCACCGCGCGCCCAGGGCTTCCTGTCGGGGGTGGCGGGCACCGCGGCCCACGAGGTCGACCGCCTCACCACCCGGGTGGCCCACCCGACCGACCGGCTGGAATTCGGCTGAGCGTACCCACAAGGAGTGGTCCTCAAGCCTGAGAAACTGAATTTTTTTCCCCTAACGGGCTGAACTTTTCGTGATCAACGGGCAGTTGGCCTCTCCGCGGGCCTACCCTTCAAAGGGTGAACCAGTTGAAGTCCCGTGAGCCCGGCTCCGTCACCCTGCCCGGAACGCTGTCCGAACCCCTGCGCGCCGAACTCGTGGCCTTCCGCCGGGACTTGCACATGCACCCCGAGCTCGGGAACCAGGAGTTCCGCACGACCGCCGCGCTCAAGGCCCGCCTGGAGGCGGCCGGCCTCGTGCCGAAGGTCCTTCCGGCCGGCACCGGACTCCTCTGTGACATCGGCACCCGGGCCGGCGGCGGGTCCGTGCTCGCGCTCCGCGCCGACCTGGACGCCCTGCCCATCCCCGACGTCAAGACCGTCGCCTACCGTTCCACCGTGGCCAACCGCGCCCACGCCTGCGGGCACGACGTCCACACCACCACCGTCCTCGGAGCCGGCCTCGTCCTCGCCGAGCTCGACCGCCAGGGGCTGCTGCCCCGGCCCGTGCGACTGGTCTTCCAGCCCGCCGAGGAGGTCCTCCCCGGTGGAGCCGCCGACGCCATCGAGGCCGGGGTCCTGGACGGCGTCGGCCGGATCATCGCCGTCCACTGCGACCCCCGGGTGGACGCCGGCACGATCGGCCTCCGCGCCGGCCCCATCACCTCCGCCTGCGACCGGCTCGAAGTCACCCTCGACGGCCCCGGCGGCCACACCGCCCGCCCGCACCTGACCACCGACCTGGTCACCGCCGCGGCACGGGTCGCCACCGACGTCCCCGCCGTCCTGGCCCGCCGGGTCGACGCCCGCTCCGGCCTCTCGGTCACCTGGGGCCGCATCGAGGCCGGCCACGCGCCGAACGTCATCCCGCAGCACGCCGAGCTCTCCGGCACCGTCCGCTGCCTCGACCTGCCCGCCTGGCGGGACGCGCCCGACCTGGTCCACGCCGCGATCGACGAGGTCGCCGCCCTGCACCGGGCCAAGTCGACCGTCACCTACGTCCGGGGCGTCCCGCCGGTGGTCAACGATCCGGCCGCCACCGAGCTGCTCCGCGACGCCATGGCGGCCCGTCGGGGACCGCACGCGATCGAGGACACCGAGCAGAGCCTCGGTGGCGAGGACTTCTCCTGGTACCTGGAGCACGTCCCCGGCGCCATGGCCCGCCTCGGCGTCCGCACCCCCGGCGACACCCGGGTCCGTGACCTGCACGCCGGCGACTTCGACGTGGACGAGAGCAGCATCCGGGCCGGGGTGGAACTCTTCACGGCCGCGGCGCTGCTCGACGCCGAGGAACGGCGCTGACACCGGGCCGCACGGAGGACCGGCCGGGCCCCGGACCGGGGGCGGCCGGACCCCTCATCCGTCCGGCCCACCGCCGTCCCCCGGGCGGCCCAGCTCCCGGCGCGGCGCGCTCCGCCCCCTGTTCGAGCACCCCCTTCCAGGGGTATAACCGGCGGTACCGGGTCGGACGCCCTCCGTCGCGCCGGCTGGCTGGTTCGCGACGATCCGATAACGACTCATGAACGGGTCTTTAACTGACATCTACGCGCGTTACGATCGCGGCGAAACCAGCGCCGGAAGAGGCGCTTTCGGTCAGTCTTGAAGGGACCCTCCTCTTGCGCCGGATCACCAGGATCACGACCGTGGGCATCGCCTCCGCGGCGCTCGCCCTCTCCGCCACCGCGTGTGGCAAGTCTTCGACGGACTCCGGCGCCAGCCCGAGCTCCGACTCCAAGGCGACCAAGGCCGCCATCGCGTACGACATCGGTGGCCGCGGCGACCAGTCCTTCAACGACGCCGCCTACGCGGGTCTGAAGAAGGCCGAGGACGACCTCGGCGTCAAGGGTGCCGAGGCCGAGCCGTCGGCCGGCGAGGGCGACGCCGACAAGGTGCAGCGCCTCACCTCGCTGGCGCGCGCCGGCAACAACCCGGTCATCGGCGTCGGCTTCGCCTACGCCCCGGCCATCGAGAAGGTCGCCAAGCAGTTCCCGAACACGACCTTCGGCATCATCGACGACACCTCGGTGACCGGCCCGAACATCGCCAACCTCGTCTTCAACGAGGAGCAGGGCTCCTACCTGGCCGGCGTCGCCGCCGCCAAGGCGTCCAAGACCGGCACCGTCGGCTTCATCGGCGGCGTCGAGGTCCCGCTGATCAAGAAGTTCGAGGCGGGCTACGTCCAGGGCGTCAAGGACACCAACCCCAAGGCCAAGGTGCTCACCCAGTACCTGACCCAGCCGCCGAACTTCGACGGCTTCGCCAAGCCCGACCTCGGCAAGGCCGCCGCCCAGGGCCAGCTCGACAAGGGCGCCGACGTGATCTACGCCGCCGCCGGTCTCGCCGGCTCCGGTGCGATCGAGGCCGCCTCCGAGGCCGGCAAGTGGGCCATCGGCGTCGACTCCGACCAGTACAACCAGGCGGGCCTGTCCAAGTACAAGGACGCCATCCTGACCTCGGTCACCAAGGACGTCTCGGACTCGGTCTTCAACCTGATCAAGTCGGTCGAGGACGGCAAGCCGCAGACCGGTGAGGTCCGCTACGGCCTCGCCACGAACGGTGTCGGCCTGGCCGACTCCAACCCGAAGTACAAGGAGATGACCGACCTCATCGCCGCCGTGGACGAGGCGAAGAAGCAGATCATCGACGGCAAGATCACGGTCAAGACCGCTCCGTAAGGACACGCAGGTCACGACCCGAGCCCGCGGGCCCGGTGCGGTGGCACCCCGCCACCGCCCCGGGCCCCGGGCCCATTCCCGTACGGGTTTTCACTTTTCGGCAGCGCTACGCGTGTAGATGTCTCCCTGGCACGATAACTTCGCCCCGCCCTGCCCTCCCGCTCCCGCTCCTTCCGGCCAAGGAGAGTGCGTCATCAACGCGTCCAGCCCCCCTGCCGTAGAACTGCACGGCATCACCAAGCGATTCCCCGGCGTCGTCGCCAACAAGGACATCGCCATCACGGTCCGCAAGGGCACCGTGCACGCCCTCATCGGCGAGAACGGTGCCGGCAAGTCGACCCTCATGAAGATCCTCTACGGCATGCAGAAGCCGGACGAGGGCACGATCGCGGTCGACGGCCAGCAGGTCACCTTCTCCAGCCCCGGTGACGCCATCGCGCGCGGCATCGGCATGGTGCACCAGCACTTCATGCTCGCTGACAACCTCACCGTCCTGGAGAACGTCGTCCTCGGCGGCGAGAAGCTCTACGGAATCGGCGCCAAGGCCCGTCAGAAGATCAACGAGATCTCCGAGGCGTACGGCCTCGGGGTCCGCCCCGACGTGCTGGTCGAGGACCTCGGCGTCGCCGACCGGCAGCGCGTGGAGATCCTCAAGGTCCTCTACCGCGGCGCCAAGATCCTCATCCTGGACGAGCCGACCGCCGTCCTCGTCCCGCAGGAGGTCGACGCGCTCTTCGACAACCTGCGCGAGCTCAAGGCCGAGGGCCTGACCGTCATCTTCATCTCGCACAAGCTGGGCGAGGTGCTGAAGGTCGCCGATGACATCACCGTCATCCGCCGGGGCACCACGGTCGGCACCGCCGACCCGAAGACCGCCACCACCAAGCAGCTCGCCGAGCTGATGGTCGGCAGCGAACTGCCCTCGCCGGAGACCCGCGAGTCGACCGTCACCGACGTTCCGATGCTGCAGGTCCAGGGCCTGACGCTGGTGGAGAGCGGCGCCGGCAACGCGCCGCTGACCACCGCCGCCCCGGCCGACCCGGCCGTCTCGGTCACCGTGCACGAAGAGGTCGCCACCGGCCGCAAGCTGCTCGACGACATCTCGCTCACCATCCACAAGGGCGAGATCCTCGGCATCGCGGGCGTCGAGGGCAACGGCCAGACCGAGCTGATCGAGGCCCTGATGGGCCTGCGCACCCCCGACGCCGGTGCCATCAGCCTCGACGGGAAGGACATCTCCGCCGTTCCGGTGCGCAAGCGCCGCGAGGGCGGGATCGGCTACATCCCCGAGGACCGCCACCGCCACGGCCTGCTCCTGGAAGCCCCGCTCTGGGAGAACCGCATCCTCGGCCACGTCACCGAGCCGCCCAACTCCAAGCGCGGCATCCTCGACCCGAAGGCCGCCCGCAAGGACACCGAGCGGATCGTCCGCGAGTACGACGTCCGCACCCCCGGCATCGACGTCACCGCGGCCTCCCTCTCCGGCGGCAACCAGCAGAAGCTGATCGTCGGCCGCGAGATGAGCCACAACCCCAAGTTCCTGATCGCCGCCCACCCCACCCGTGGTGTGGACGTCGGCGCGCAGGCGCAGATCTGGGACGCGATCCGGGACGCCCGCCGCGAGGGACTGGCGGTGCTGCTGATCTCCGCCGACCTCGACGAGCTGATCGGCCTCTCGGACACCCTCCGGGTCATGTACCGCGGCAAGCTCGTCGCGGACGCGGACCCCGCCACCATCACGCCCGAGGAGCTGGGCTCCGCCATGACCGGTGCGGCCTCCGGCCACCTCGAAGGCACCGAAGAGCAGTCCGAAGACGGTGACGCCCGATGATGAAACTCGACAAGGACAAGCTGATCATCGGGGCCGCCGGCCCGGTGCTCGCGCTGGTCTCCTCGTTCGTGCTGACCGCACTGGTCCTGCTCGTCTCGGGGCTTGACCCGATCGAGCCGATCCGCCTGATGATCGACAATGCGGGTTACTCCGACATCCAGGTCCTGATCGTCAACTACACGGGCACCCTGTACCTGGCGGCGCTGGCCGTCGCCGTCGGTTTCCGGATGAACCTCTTCAACATCGGCGTGGACGGCCAGTACCGCCTTGCCGCGATGTTCTCCGCCGTGGTCGGTGCGGCCGTGGACCTGCCCGGTCCGCTGCACATCCTGCTGATCGTGTTGGTCGCCATGCTCACCGGTGCCTTCTGGGCCGGCATCGCGGGCATCCTCAAGACCACCCGCGGGGTGTCCGAGGTCGTCTCGACGATCATGCTCAACGCCATCACGACCTCCCTGGTCGCCTGGCTGCTCCTGCCGAAGAACTTCGGCGTCCAGATCCCGGGCTCGAACAACCGCACCACCGGCCAGATTCCCGAGTCCGGCTGGTTCCCCGGCATCGACATGGGCCAGGGCAACGGCGAGATCTACGGCTTCACCTTCGTCGCCCTCGGCCTCGGTCTCGTCTACTGGTTCGTGATCAACCGCACCAAGTTCGGCTTCGACCTGCGCGCCACCGGCGCCAGCGAGTCCGCGGCCCAGGCCAGCGGCGTCGACGCCAAGAAGATGATCCTCACCTCGATGCTCATCTCGGGTGGCCTGGCCGGCCTCTCCGGCATGCCGACCCTGCTCGGCGAGACCCACACGTACAGCCTCGACTTCCCGGTCGGCGTCGGCTTCACCGCCATCACCGTCGCGCTGCTCGGCCGCAACCACCCGGTCGGCATCCTCTTCGCAGCCCTGCTCTTCGCCTTCCTGGAGAAGGCCTCCTCGTCGCTCGACATCGCGGGCTACCCGAAGGAGATCACGCAGATCATGCAGGGCATCATCGTGATCGCCGTCGTCGTCTCCTACGAACTCGTCCGCCGCTATGGCATGCGCCGGCAGCAGCAGAAGGTCGGCGAGCAGCTGGCCGCCGGCGGCGCCACCAAGACCGACAAGGAGGTGGCGGCATGAGCACCGGCACCGTCGCCAAGCCGAGCGCCGCGCCCAAGAAGCCGGCCGGACGCCGCAAGCTGACATGGCCCTGGATCCTGTTGATCGTCGCGGCCGGTCTCGTGCTCTTCTCGCTGGTCCGAGCCGTCTCCGGGGCCAACGACCTCACCTCGGTCGGTCAGGTCTCCGGCGCGCTCCAGCTCGCCGTGCCGATCGGCATGGCCGGCCTCGGCGGCCTGTGGGCCGAGCGCGCGGGCGTGGTCAACATCGGTCTCGAAGGCATGATGGTCCTCGGCACCTGGTTCGGTGCCTGGGCCGGCTACCAGTGGGGCCCGTGGACGGGCGTCGTCGTCGGCATCCTCGGCGGTGCGCTCGGCGGCCTGCTGCACGCGATCATCACCGTCACGTTCAACGTGAACCACATCGTCTCCGGCGTGGCGATCAACATCCTCGCGGTCGGCTTCACCCAGTACCTGTCGAACTTCACCTTCGCCGAGGCCGAGGGCGGTTCCTCCAAGCAGTCCCCGCGCATCGACCCGATCACCAGGATCACCGTCCCGGGCCTCTCGGACTGGCTGCAGGACGTCCAGCAGAAGCACTGGTTCCTGATCTCGGACCTGGCCGGCGTGCTCGGCGGCCTGGCGACCAACCTGTCGCTGCTGACCGTGGTCGCGATCCTGCTGGTCCCGGCCACCTGGTGGGTGCTGTGGCGCACCTCCTTCGGCCTGCGGCTGCGCTCCTGCGGTGAGAACCCGGTCGCGGCCGAGTCCCTCGGCGTGAACGTGTACAGGTACAAGTACATCGCCGTCCTGGTCTCCGGCGGTCTCGCCGGTCTCGGCGGTGCGTTCCTGGCGATCGTCTCCACCGGCATCTACCAGGAGGGTCAGACCGGTGGCCGCGGTTACATCGGTCTCGCCGCGATGATCTTCGGCAACTGGATGCCGGGCGGCATGGCGATGGGCGCCGGCCTGTTCGGCTTCACCGACAGCCTCAAGCTGCGCGGCGGTGCCGAGAACGTCCACGCGCTGCTGCTACTGGTCGCGCTGCTGCTGGTGGTCGCCGCCCTGTGGCAGCTCTACAGGAAGAAGTACCTGGTCGCCGTGATCTCCGCGGTCTTCGCCGCCGGCTTCTTCCTCTGGTACGCGCTGACCGACCAGGTCCCGAGCCAGTTCGTCGACGCCGCCCCGTACGTCACGACCCTCCTGGTGCTCGCCCTCTCGGCGCAGCGCCTGAGGATGCCGAAGGCGGACGGCCTGCCGTACCGGAAGGGCCAGGGCAAGTGACGGCGGCCCCCGACTGGGAGGCCCTGCGCGGCGCCGCCCGCGAGGCCATGTCCCGGGCGTACGCCCCGTACTCCGGCTTCCCGGTCGGTGCGGCGGCCCGCGTGGACGACGGGCGGGTGGTCTCCGGCTGCAACGTGGAGAACGCCTCCTTCGGCCTCGGCCTGTGCGCCGAGTGCGGGCTGGTCTCGCAGCTCCAGGCGACCGGCGGCGGCCGGCTCACGCACTTCGTGTGCGTGGACGGCAGCGGCGGTCCGCTGGTGCCGTGCGGCCGGTGCCGGCAGTTGCTGTACGAGTTCGGGGGCGGCGAGCTCGTCCTGGAGACGCCCGCCGGGTTCGTCACCCTGGCCGAGATGCTTCCGCAGGCCTTCGGCCCGGAGCACCTCGCCACGTAGCACCTCGGAGCGGCCCTTCCGTCACCATGGGAGGGTCGCTCCCCTTTCCCCCTCTATGCGCGTAGAAAGAGGCACCACCATGGACGTCATCTCCGTCATCCGCACCAAGCGGGACAAGGGCGAGCTGAGCCCCGAGCAGATCGATTGGGTCATCGACGCGTACACCCGCGGTGTGGTCGCCGACGAGCAGATGTCCGCCCTGGCCATGGCCATCCTGCTGAACGGCATGAACCGCGCGGAGATCGCCCGCTGGACCGCCGCCATGATCGCGTCCGGCGAGCGCATGAACTTCGACGCGCTCTCCCGTCCGACCGCCGACAAGCACTCCACCGGTGGTGTCGGCGACAAGATCACCCTTCCGCTCGCCCCGCTCGTCGCCGCCTGCGGAGCGGCCGTGCCGCAGCTCTCCGGCCGAGGCCTCGGCCACACCGGCGGCACGCTCGACAAGCTGGAGTCCATCCCGGGCTGGCGGGCCCTGCTCTCCAACGAGGAGATGCTGCACGTCCTCGACACCACGGGTGCGGTGATCTGCGCGGCGGGTGACGGCCTGGCGCCGGCCGACAAGAAGCTGTACGCGCTCCGCGACGTCACGGGCACGGTCGAGGCGATCCCGCTGATCGCCTCCTCGATCATGTCCAAGAAGATCGCCGAGGGCACCGGCTCCCTGGTGCTGGACGTCAAGGTCGGCACCGGCGCCTTCATGAAGAACATCGAGGACGCCCGCGAACTGGCCTCCACCATGGTGGCCCTCGGCACCGACAGCGGCGTGAAGACGGTCGCGCTCCTCACCGACATGGCGACCCCGCTCGGTCTCACCGCCGGCAACGCCCTGGAGGTCCGCGAATCGGTCGAGGTCCTCGCCGGCGGCGGCCCGGCGGACGTCGTCGAGCTCACGATCGCGCTCGCCCGCGAGATGCTCGACGCGGCCGGCATCAAGGACGCCGACCCGGCGAAGGCCCTCCGGGACGGCTCGGCGATGGACGTCTGGCGCCGGATGATCGCGGCCCAGGGCGGCGACCCCGACGCGGCCCTCCCGGTCGCCCGCGAGCAGCACGTGGTGACCGCCCCGTCGACCGGCGTGCTCACCCGCCTCGACGCGTACGACATCGGCATCGCCGCCTGGCGCCTGGGCGCGGGCCGGGCCCGCAAGGAGGACCCGGTGCAGGCGGGCGCGGGCGTCGAGCTGCACGCGAAGCCGGGCGACACGGTGACGGCGGGCCAGCCCCTCCTCACCCTCCACACGGACACCCCGGAGAAGTTCGACTACGCCCTGACCTCGCTGACGGACGCCTGGGACATCGACCCGGAGGGAACGTCCTTCACCCCGAACCCGATCGTCATGGACCGCATCGCCTAGGGGCCGGACGGCCGTCGGCGAGACCGGCGACGCCCGTGAACGGGACCGGTGCACTCCTGCCGGTCCCGTTCGGGTCTTCCGGCCCCCTCGGCACGGCTCCTGGTCGGCCGGGCGTCCGCCACGCCTCCCGGTCGGCCGGCAGGCCGAGGGAGGCGAGGGCGATCCTCCGGTTGCCGTTCACCGGGCCCCGCGGTTCGTCACGCGCCCGCCTCCGTCAGTAGCGAGGGCAGTGCGCGCATGTCGTCGAAGACCACCGTGTGCGGGCCCGTCAGGCGGTCCGCCGGGGTCAGGCCGCCGCAGTAGCCGAAGGCGCGCATCCCGGCGGCGCGGGCCGCCCGGACGCCGTAGGGGCTGTCCTCGACGACCGCACAGCGCTCCGGCGCGACGCCCATGGTGGCCGCGGCGTGCAGGAAGAGGTCCGGGGCCGGTTTGCTCCGGGCCACGTCCCGGGCGCTGAACATCCGGCCCTCGAAGCGGTCGAGCAGTCCGGTCCGGCGGAGGTTCTTGCGGATGGTGGGGTGGCTGCCGTTGGAGGCCAGGCAGTACGGGACCGCCAGGGCGTCCAGGACGTCGGTCACTCCCTCCACCGCCGTCAGCTCCGCGTCCAGGGCGTCCTCGTACCGCTGGTGGAAGGGGGCCTGCCAATCGGCTGCGAGGGGACGTCCGCGCCGCCCTTCCACGATCGCGGTGAGCACCTCCTGGGAGGAGCCGACGAAGTGGTCGACCATCTCGGCCTCGGTGAAGTCGGCGCCGAGCGAGGCGAACACCTCCCGGTCCACCCGGCAGTAGATGCGCTCGCTGTCCACCAGAACGCCATCGCAGTCGAAGATCACCAGTTCGACGGGCCCGTGAGTCATGATCGGGATCCTAGCGATGAGTTCCACGGATCCCGCCGGTCGTACCGGGCGTGGACCCCCGTCGAACGCTCGTCGTGACCCTGCCCGCCCGTCCCGACCGGGAAGAGGTGACCGCCTTCTGCGCCGCCCTGGAGGCGACCCCACCCGGTGAGGTCGTCTGCGAGGTCGGGGCCCTCGCACCCGCCGACCTCGCCGCCGTCGATGCCCTGGCCCGACTGCGGCTGGCCGCCGGGCGACGCGGTCACCGGATCCGCTTCCACGGGGCGCGGCCCGAGCTGCTGAACCTGCTCCGCCTCACCGGGCTGGACGGGGCGCTGGGCCTCTAGGCCGCGGCGCGCGAGCGCCTGCGCCGCGCCATGGGGCGGAGCGGCGTCCTCCCACCGCCGTGCCCCCCGGGGCACGGCGAGGCGTCGTGGCGGTCGCCGTGCGCCGCCGGGGATGGCGGACGACCCGTCAGGATTCCAGCCGCTCCGGCAGCTCGAAGAGCGGGAACCAGCGCTCGGTGTCCAGGAAGAAGTCCATCCCGGAGACCTTGCCGTCCCGCAGCTCCAGGACGATCAGCGCCCACGGGCTGAAACCGCCGGCCGGGTCCGGGTGGTACTGCGCGAAGGCCGGCGAGCCGTTCGCCACGGTCGGCACCAGCTTCGATCCGGCGCAGACGTCGCCGGCTCCCAGCATCCAGCCGACGATGTCCTCGTGCCCCCGGAGCCACAGGTCGTACGGCGGCATGGACATCGTGGCGTCCTCGTGGAGGAGCGCCGTCAGCGCCGTCATGTCGTAGCCCTCGAAGGCGGTGACGTAGCGCTCCAGGAGCGCCTGCTGTTCCTCGTCCAGCGGATCCGCCGGGTCGGAGGCCGCCGGGGCCTGCTCGGTGAGGGTCGCGCGGGCCCGCTGCAGGGCGCTGTTGACCGAGGCGACGGAGGTGCCGAGGAGCTCCGCGACCTCGCTGGCCTTCCAGGCGAGGACCTCGCGCAGGATGAGCACGGCCCGCTGCTTGGGCGGGAGGTGCTGGAGCGCGGCCACGAAGGCGAGGCGGACGGATTCACGGGACAGCGCCGTCTCCGCCGGGTCGCCCGCCGAGGGCAGCACCCTTCCGTCCGGCACGGGCTCCAGCCAGGTGACCTCCGGCTGCTTGACGAGCTGCGCCTGTGCGACCGGGGTCGGGGAGCTGAGGTCCATCGGCCGCGCCCTCCGGTTGCCGGCGTTCAACGCGTCCATGCAGACGTTGGTGGCGATCCGGTAGAGCCAGGAGCGCAGTGAGGAGCGGCCTTCGAAGGAGTCCAGGGCCTTCCAGGCACGGACCATGGTGTCCTGTACCGCGTCCTCCGCCTCGAAGGAGGATCCGAGCATCCGGTAGCAGTAGCCGGTCAGTTCCCTGCGATACCGGTCGAGTTCGTCGGTCGTCGCGGTCGCGGCGTCGTTCAACTGGTCCACACCCCACTCACCCCTCACCGGAACCGTTCGGTGCCGGTGAGGGGGAAGCTACCGCAGCGGACTGACAATCCGGGGTCAGGTTCCCGGCTTGCGTCCGTAGACGTAGACGTCGTCGCCGTTCCCGAGCAGGTTCCAGTAGGCCTTCGCGTCCGCCGGCCGCATGTTCACGCAGCCGCCCGAACCCGGCGGGTTCCACATGGACTTGGTGGTCGAGTGGAAGGCCTGGCCGCCGTCGAAGAACTGGGAGTACGGCATGGAGACGTGGTAGATCGTCGACCAGTGGTTGAGGTTGCGCCAGTAGATCTTCTTGGAGCCGGTGCGTGTCTCGGTGCCGTCCTTGCCCGTCCGTACCGGCACCGGGCCGTACGTGAGGCGCGCACCGTCCTGGATCCAACTGAGCTGGCGCGTCAGGTCGACACAGGCGATCCGGCCGCGGTTGGTGGGGCACTTGCGGTCCTTGTTGGGGTTGGTGCCCGCCGCCTTCTGCTGGAGCATCGTGTTCATCGTGCGCCAGGTGATCGGCCCCGCGTACCCCACGGTCGGGGTGATGCCGTGCTTGCGCTGGAAGGCCTGGACGGCCTTGCAGTCGGCGAGCGACTGGCGCCCGTCGACCGGCCGCCCGAGGAACTTCTCCACCTGCCTCTGGTAGGGCCCCGTCGTCACGTTGCAGGACGCCGCCTGCGCCGGGGCCGTACCGAGGGCGATCGTCATCGGCACCACGAGCGAGGCGAGGCCGATCGCGGTGCCCGTCCTCCTGCCGGTGTGCGTCATGAATCGGTTCATGATCGTCAACTCCCCCTAGAGTCCTGCCCCTTCAGACGTTCGGGGCGACCCGTTAGTTGCAGGCGGCGGCGAGCTGCAGCCGGCGGGCCGCGGTGCGGGCACTGAGGCTGCCGTACAGCGTGACCGAGACGACGCCGAGGACCGAGACCAGGCCGATCAGGACGGTGCCCGCCCAGCCGCCCGCGTGGAACGCGACCGCGCCCAGGGTGCCGCCCGCACTGCTGCCCAGGTAGTACGCCGACTGGTAGAGCGCCGAGGCCTGCGCGCGGCCCGTCTTCGCCGTGTGGCTCACCGAGGAGGAGGCGACCGCGTGACCCGCGAAGAAGCCGGCCGTGATCAGGACCAGGCCCGCGAGCACCGGGGCGAGCGAGTCGGAGAGGGAGAGCAACAGGCCGGCTGCGGTGGTGGTGACCGCCAGGTACAGCGCACCGCGCCGGCCGAGTCGCCCGACGAGCCTTCCCGCCGCCGCCGAGGAGACCGTACCGACCAGGTAGATCAGGAAGATCGAGCCGATCACGCCTTGCGGGAGGGAGAACGGGGCCTCGACCAGGCGGTAGCCGATCGCGGTGTAGACGGCGCCGAACACCGTCATGAACAGCGCGCCGATCACGTACAGCCGCATGAGCAGGGGATCGGCGAGGTGCGACCGCGCGGTCCTCGCCAATGCCCTCGGGTCCAGCGCGCCCGGCGTGAAGTGCCGGGCCTTCGGGAGCAGCACCCGGAAGGCGATCGCGCAGGCCAGGGAGGTCAGACCGACGGCGGCCAGGCCCGCGCGCCAGCCCCACAGCTGGGACGCCCAGCCGGTCACGAGGCGACCGCTCATGCCGCCGATGGAATTGCCCGCCACGAAGAGGCCGATCGCGGCGATCAGCGCCTTGGGCCGGACCTCCTCGGCGAGGTACGCCATCGCCGAGGCCGGGAGACCGGCGAGCGCGGCCCCTTGCACGGCGCGGAGCACGATCAGGGACGTGAGGTTCGGGGCGAACGGCACCAGGAGCGCCACGGCCACCGCGACGGAGAGGGAGGCCGTCATCATCGCGCGCCGCCCGAAGCGCTCAGAGAGGGCGCTCAGCGGCAGGACGCAGAGGGCGAGGGCACCGGTGGCGGCCGAGACCGTCCAGGAGGCCGCGGAGGCGGTGGCGCCGAACTCGGCCGAGATGGCCGGGAGGAGGGCCTGCGTGGAGTAGAGGAGGGCGAAGGTGGCCAGTCCGGCGGCGAAGAGCGCGAGGCTGGTGCGGCGGTAGCCGGGGGCGCCGGGGGAGAGGCGGGTGTCGGCGGACGCGGTGGTGGCGCCCGCCTTGGTACTGGCGGAAGGCATGTCACGAACGTAGGACGGCCCGTTTCATGCGTCCAATGCACGGAACTGCTGTAATCGTTCCCATGGCGCATGAGTACAGGTCACAGCTCCACCTGTCACCGAACAGTAACGAAGAAGACATGGGGTTGCTGCTCGCGCCCCGCCTCGCCTACTTCGCCGCCGTCGCCCGGCACGAGCACGTCACCCGCGCCGCGGCCGAGATGGGCGTGCCGCAGTCGACGCTCTCGCGGGCCGTGGTCCGGCTGGAGCAGGACCTCGGCGTCGCCCTCTTCGCCCGCCGTGGCCGCACCGTCTCCCTCACCCCTGCGGGCCGCCGCTTCCTCACCGCGGCCGAGCGGGCCCTCACCGAGGTGGAGCGGGCCGCCGACACCGTGCGGGCCGATGCCGATCCGACGGCCGGCCGGGTCGCCTTCGGCTTCCTCCACACCATGGGCTCCGAGACCGTTCCCGGTCTCCTCCGCGCCTTCCGCGTCGACCATCCGCGGGTCCGCTTCACCCTGGTCCAGAACTACGGCGAGGCCATGATCGAGCGGCTGCGGGCCGGTGACCTCGACCTCTGTCTGACCTCTCCGGTGCCGGACGCCCCGGACCTGGCGGCCCGGCGCCTCGACGAACAGCGGCTGCGGCTCGTCGTCCCGGACGACCACCGGCTCGCCGGTCGCAAGCGGGTCCGCCTCGCCGAGGCCGCGGACGAGGCCTTCGTGACCCTGGAACCGGGGTACGGGCTCCGCCGCATCACCGACGACCTGTGCGCGGAGGCGGGGTTCACACCACGGGTCGCCTTCGAGGGTGAGGAGGCCGAGACCCTGCGCGGTCTGGTCGCCGCCGGTCTGGGCGTCGCCCTGCTGCCCCCACCGGCCGTTCCGCGCCCCGGCGTCGTCGAACTCACCGTCACCGCGCCCCGCGCGGTCCGCGAGATCGGCGTCGCATGGCTCGACGGCCATCCGGACACGGCTCCGGTCGCGGCCTTCAAGAAGTTCCTGCTCGGCCGCCGCGGTCAGCTGCTCCCCAAGGAGGCGCCGCCTGCGACGTAGTCCCGCCGGGGCACCGGCAGGGCCCCGGCGGTGCCGTCACCTCCTGGACGAGCTGCCGAACCCCGCCGCCAGCGGCATGCGCAGGCCGAGCGGCGGGGGAGCCGCCATCGCGTCGGCCACCGGTCGGGCCACCGGCCGGGCGAAGAGGGCCCCGAGGGCGAAGTCCGTCACCAGGGCCCGTACCTCGTCCGCGTACTGGCGCAGCGCGTGTCCGTCGGAGTGGACCTCGAAGCGGCAGGTGTCCCGGTTCGCCTTCTTCACCCGCTCGGCGAACCGGAACGACAGCTCCGGGTCCGTCCGGGCGTCGTTCGTGCCGTGCACGAGCAGCACCCGGCGTCCCACCAGCTGCCGCACCGGCTCGGGCTCGGCGGCCACGTCGTCCTCCGGGAGCCACGGGGCCAGGGCGAGGACCGCGCCGACCGCTTCGTGCCCGGCGGCCCGCAGCGCGGCCCGCCCTCCGAACCCGTGCCCGACAAGACAGACCGGAACGTCGCCGTAGCGCCGCACCGCCTCCTCGACCGCCCAGGAGGCGTCCGCCGCGAGGTCGGCGTCCGCGCCGTTCCAGCCGCGCGTCCGGTAGTGCACCACATGGGCGACGAGCCCCTCGGCCGAGCCGGCCCGGACCAGGCCGCGCCCCAGCGGCAGCACGGCCGCGCGGGCACGGAGGGAGGCGCGTCGCGCCGACACCGGTTCGCCGTCCGGCAGGAGCAGCACCACGCCACCCACCGCAGACACCACCGAACGGGAACTGACGGGACGTCCGAGCCGGGGTCGCCGGCCTTCGGGCGGCCCCACGAGTGCGAAGTGCGCCATGACAGAACAGTCTCAGAAGGAGAGGTGTACACCAGCCGTACGCGCGGTCACTGTTGCGTATCGCTGCCCGGTGGTTCGAACGAACGGGCCGGGCAGGGCCGTTCGAAGGGCCCCGCACCCCGGGAGGCGGCGGACCCTTTTCCGTCACCTCTGTGGCCCGGACGGCCCGTCCCGCGCGTGCCGGGGGGCGATCCGCCCGACCCGTCTCCCCGCCCCGCGGGAGAAAAGCCGGTGCCGCGAGGGGTGTTCTACGCGCGTAGGAGCTAGAGTGCGGAAATGACGAGCCAGACCCCCAACGTCCCCACCGCGGACCAGATCCGCCGTGCCCCGAAGGTGCTGCTCCACGACCACCTCGACGGCGGACTGCGCCCCGGCACGATCATCGAACTCGCCCGGGAGCAGGGCTACGGGCAACTCCCGGAGACGGAGCCCGACAAGCTCGGCGTCTGGTTCCGCGAAGCCGCCGACTCCGGTTCCCTCGAACGCTATCTGGAGACCTTCGCGCACACCTGTGCCGTCATGCAGACCAGGGACGCCCTCTTCCGCGTCGCCGCGGAGTGCGCCGTCGACCTCGCCGAGGACGGCGTCGTCTACGCGGAGGTGCGCTACGCCCCCGAGCAGCACCTGGAGGGCGGCCTGGGCCTCGAAGAGGTCGTGGAGGCCGTCAACGAGGGTTTCCGGGAGGGCGAGCGACGGGCCAGGGAGAACGGCCACCGCATTCGGATCGGCGCCCTGCTGACCGCCATGCGGCACGCCGCCCGTGCCCTGGAGATCGCCGAGCTCGCCAACCGTTACCGGGACTCCGGGGTGGTCGGCTTCGACATCGCGGGCGCCGAAGCCGGCTACCCGCCCACCCGTCACCTCGACGCCTTCGAGTACCTCAAGCGGGAGAACAACCACTTCACGATCCACGCGGGCGAGGCGTTCGGGCTGCCCTCGATCTGGCAGGCCCTCCAGTGGTGCGGCGCCGACCGGCTCGGCCACGGCGTCCGGATCATCGATGACATCGAGGTCGCCGAGGACGGCTCGGTCCGCCTCGGTCGCCTCGCGGCCTACGTCAGGGACAAGCGGATCCCGCTGGAGATGTGCCCCTCCTCCAACCTCCAGACCGGCGCCGCCGCCTCCATCGCGGAACACCCCATCGGTCTGCTCCGCACGTTGCACTTCCGGGCCACGGTCAACACCGACAACCGTTTGATGAGTGGAACGAGCATGAGCCGCGAATTCGAGCTGCTGACCGAGGCATTCGATTACACGCTCGATGACATGCAGTGGTTCACGGTCAATGCGATGAAATCAGCGTTCATTCCTTTCGATGAACGGCTCGCCATGATCAATGAAGTGATCAAGCCCGGATACGCCGAGCTGAAGTCCGAATGGCTGTTCCAGCAGACCGCTGCGACCAGCGACTCTTCCCGTTCAGTGGGCTGAGCGGCTGATTGTGGAGAGGGCGGGAGCGGTCGGGTCGGTGCGACACCCGGCCGCTTTCCGGTGTTTGCGGAGGCGACGTTCACTGGTTAGTTTGCAGAGCCGCTCTGCATTCCCAGGTTCCCAGGATTTCCCCTCCCGGCTTTCCCCGAAGCCCCCGGATTCCCCAAGGAAGATTTTCAGATGAAGCAGTCTGCCGCCAAGAAGCTCGGTGTCGCCGCTCTCGGCGCCGCTTTCGCCGCTACCGCCGCCGGCACGGCCTCCGCAGCGCCGTCCCTGCCGCTCGACGCCGACGCGCTGGGCACGGTCAGCCAGGCCGTCCCGCTGGGCGAGGGCCTCACCGAGCTCCCCGACGGCGCCGCCGAGTCCCTCGGCGCCGGGCAGGGCGCCCTCGGCCAGGGCCTCGACCAGGGCGTGAAGACCCTTCCGGCTGCTGCCGGCCAGGCCACCCAGAACCTTCCGCTCGACGCCGCCGCCGGCGGCCTCGGCGCCACCCCGCTCGGCGGCCTCCTCGGCGGCCTGCCGCTGGGCGGCGGCGGTCTGCCGATCGGCTGACGGCCACCGCACGCGCGGTAGTCTGGCGGTCTCGTGGGGCGGGGGCGGTGGACCCCGAACGCGGGGCGGGGCT
>NZ_JBHYMF010000104.1:0-24140 GCF_042742855.1 Streptomyces sp. NPDC058877
CCCGACGCCCGGGCGCCCGCAGCCCTCCCCCTGGGCCTCCACCACCCCACCCCGGGAAGTGACGCGCGTCACACGAAGATCCCGGGCAACCCCTACAACCAAACACGGGGACCGGGGGTCATCTATGCAGCAACACCAAAGCGGAAAGGGCGCTGCACTCGGAGGGGGGTGCAGCGCCCTTTCCCGCGTCCGGGGATCCGTGCGCGGATCGGACGTCAGTCCTTCTTCGGAGGAACCGCCGGCACCCCCAGGAACGGCAGCCGCAGCGCGCCGAAGGCTCCAGCGGGGACCGCGGGGGACTTCGGTTCGACGGCCGCGAGCCGCGCGTACGCCTCACCCTGTTTCGGACGCCGGTCCTCCTCCCCCTTGTTCGGCCAGAAGGACATGGCGCGCTCCGCCTGGGCCGTGATCGTCAAAGACGGGTTGACGCCGAGGTTCGCGGAGACGGCGGCCCCGTCGACGACGGAGATCCCCGGGTGCCCGAAGAGCCGGTGGTACGGGTCGATCACGCCGCTCGCCGCATCGGCACCGATCGGACAGCCGCCCAGGAAGTGCGCGGTGAGCGGGGTGCCCATCAGTTCGCCGATGTTGGAGCCGGCGAAGCCGTTGATCTCTTCGGCGAGGAGGGTGGCGGCCCGGGTGGCCTCGGGGATCTGGACCGGGTTCGGCGCACCGTGCCCCTGACGGGCGGTGAGCAGGCCCTTCCCGATGCCGCCGGGCTTGCGGTAGGTCGTCAGGGAGTTGTCGAGGGACTGCATGACCAGGCCGATGATGGTCCGCTCGGACCAGTGCCAGTTGGACAGCGAGCGGAGGGCGAGCGCGGGGTGCTTGAGCAGGTTGAGGCACCAGTTGCGCACCCGGTGGGCCCCGTAGGGCACCTGGAGGACGGTGAGGCTCCCCATCGAGTTGGAGCCCTTGCCGTACCGCACGGGTTCGATGTGGGTGTTCCCGTCGGGATGGACGGACGAGGTGATGGCGACGCCGCGGGTGAAGTCGGCCTTCTCCTTGCCGTGGCGCTTGCGGTAGCGGCGGTGGGTGGTCTGGGCGCCGACGAGGCCCTCGGAGTTGGTGCGGGTGAGTTCGCCGAGTCGGGCGGAGATCCGGGGCAGCAGGCCGGTGTCCTTCATCCTGTGCAGCAGGCTCTGGGTCCCGTACGTTCCGGCCGCGATGACCACCTGGCGGGCGGTGAAGGTCCGTCCACGGCCCTTCCTCCGGGCGTCGGTGGGCAGGGTCTTGACCGCGAAGCCGCCCCGGGAGTCCTCGGTGACGGTGACGACCGTGGTCATGGGGTGGACGGTGGCACCCGCCTTCTCGGCGAGGTGGAGGTAGTTCTCGTTGAGGGTGTTCTTGGCGCCGTGCCGGCAGCCGGTCATGCACTCGCCGCACTCGGTGCAGGCACGCCGGGCCGGCCCCGCTCCGCCGAAGTACGGGTCGGCGACCTCTTCGCCGGGCTTCGCCCTGGTCGTGCCGGTCCCGTCCTCTGCGGCGGCGTCACGACCGTCCCCGAAGAAGACGCCGACCGGGGCCATGTGGAAGGTGTCGCCGATGCCCATGGCCTGCGCGGCGGACTTCAGGTGCACGTCGGAGGGGGTCATCGTCGGATTGAGACGGACGCCGAGCATGCGCTTCGCCTGCTCGTAGTAGGGCCGCAGTTCGTCCTGCCAGTCCGTGATGCCCTTCCACTGCGGGTCGTCGAAGAACGCCTCGGGGGGTACGTAGAGGGTGTTGGCGTAGTTCAGGGACCCGCCGCCCACACCGGCGCCCGCGAGCACCATGACGTTGCCGAGCAGATGGATGCGCTGGAGGCCGTAGAACCCGAGGGCGGGCGCCCACAGGAAGTTCTTCACGTCCCAGGAGTTCTTCGGCAGGGTTTCACGGGTGAAGCGGCGCCCGGCTTCCAGGACGCCGACCCGGTACCCCTTCTCGGTGAGGCGGAGGGCGGTGACCGAACCGCCGAAGCCGGAGCCGACGACGAGGACGTCGTAGTCGTAGGGAGCGTCCTCGTCCTGATTCTGGGCAGGGGGTACCGCGGTCATGGCTCTCCTCGTACGGAAGGTCTGGCGGGGAAGCGGCGTCAGCGCAGGCGCAGGGCCTTCATCACCTTCAGGGACGTGCTCATGAACGCCGCGTGCTTCTCGTCGTCCATTCCGAAGGAGGGGGCGAGCGGCACCAGCCGCTGCTGGGCGACGGTCTGCGCCTCGGTGTACTTGAGGATGCCCTCGGAACCGTGCCGGCGGCCGAGCCCGGAGTCCTTCATGCCGCCCATCGGGGACTGCACGCTGCCGTACGCGGGCGCGTACCCCTCGTTGATGTTGACGGTACCGGTGCGCAGCCGGGCCGCGACGGCGTGGCCGCGGCGCGAGTCCTTGGTCCACACGGAGGAGTTGAGGCCGTAGGGAGTGGCGTTGGCGAGCCCGATCACCTCGTCCTCGTCCGTGAAGCGGTAGACGGAGACGACCGGGCCGAAGGTCTCCTCGGCACAGACGGCCATGGACGCCTCGACGCCGTCGAGGATGGTCGGCTCGTAGAAGAGGGGGCCGATGTCGGGACGGGCGACACCGCCCGCGATGAGCCGGGCGCCCTTCGCCACGGCTTCCTCGACGTGGCGGCTGACGGCCTCCAACTGCCGCTCGCCGACCAGCGAGCCCATGTCCGCGCCGTACGCGAGGGAGTTGCCGAGCCGCATGGCCTTGGTGCGGGCGGCGAAGCGGTCGAGGAAGGCGTCGGCGACGGACTCGTGCACGTACAGCCGCTCGATGGAGATGCAGAGCTGTCCGGCGGAGGAGAAGCAGGCACGCACGGCGCCGGCCGCGGCCTTCTCGATGTCGGCGTCCCGGAGGACGAGCATCGCGTTCTTGCCGCCGAGTTCGAGGGAGACGCCGACGAGTCGGGCGGCTGCGCCCTGGGCGACCTCGCGACCGGTGCGGGTGGAGCCGGTGAAGGAGACGTAGTCGGCGTGCTTGACGACTTCGGGGCCGACGACCGGTCCGTCACCGAGCACGACCTGGAAGACCTCGGCGGGAAGACCGGCCTCGACGAGCAGGTCACGGGCCCACAGCGCGGTGAGAGCGGTCTCCGTGTCGGGCTTCATGACGACGGCGTTGCCCGAGACGAAGGCGGGGAGCGCGTCCCCGACGGAGAGTTCGAGCGGGTAGTTCCAGGGGGCGATCTGGCCGATGACCCCGCGCGGCTGACGCAGTTCGGTGACCTTGGTGAGGGTCGGCACGACGCCGGTGTGGCGCTTGGGGCGCAGATAGGAGGAGGCCTTGCGGCCGTAGTGTCGGGCGGCGACGGCGACCGCCTGGACCTCCTCGTGGGCGTGCAGGCGGGCCTTGCCGGTCTCCAACTGGACCAGGTCGAGGACCTCCGCCTGCCGCTGGAGGACGAGGTCGTGGAAGCGCAGGAGTACCGCGGCGCGGGCCCTCACCGGAGTGGCGGCCCAGGCGGCCTGGGCGGTGCGGGCGCGGGCGAACGCCTCGGCGACGTCCTCGGGGGTGGACTCCGGCAGGTCGGCCAGCTTCTCCCCGGTGAAGGGGGTGTGGTTGGCGGTGTGCCCGGAGCCGACGACGCCGCGGGTGAGTCGGGCGACCAGTTCGGGCGTCACGACGTCGGCGGCGGTCCGCACACCGGCGGGCGCGACCGCGACCGGGTTGGTCGCGCCGGAGGGGGCGGCCCCGGCCGTCGGGGCGGGAGCGCCGGCCTCGGCGGCGGGGGCGGGAACCGTGGGGGCGGCGGTGGCCTGCGAGTCCGTCATGAGCCCGAGGGTAGGGCGCGTTCCCCCCTTTGGGTACCCGTCGGTAACGTGTTTTCACCCGCCCTCCGCATCGCGCCAGCGATCACTGGCACATAAGCCCTGATCAGCGGCTCATGGCCGCGGGAGGTCGGCACGGAGATTTCTTTCGCCCCCTAGGACACCGGCGCCCGCCAGTACTGGAGGACGACGTCGAACTGCTCCCGGGTCGTCTCCCAGCTCGATTCCGGCGAGGACATGTACAGGGCGTACTCGGTGCCGTCATCGGCGTAGTACAACTGGTCGATGGCGTGCCGGGGACCGGGAAACGTCTTCTTCTCGATCCAGCTGAACTCCCAGAGGCAGGAGCGGACCTGGTCGCGGTAGGTGTTCTGGATGAGTTTGACCCGCGAGTACTCCGACCTCTTCTCCACGGCGCCCTCCAGGTCGAGGGCGTGCATGTACGGGTTCTCGAAGTCGGGCTTCCGGTCGATGCTGATCCGGATGCGGTGGCGGCCGTTGTCCGGGGTGTAGTCGATCTGGTCCCCCTCCTTCTGCCGCTTCCAGCCGTCCGGCACCACGAGGCCGAAGCCCTCCGGGTCCTCGACCCGGTGCCAACCGACCGGGACCCCGTCGGCCGCGGCCTTGGTCACGGAGGCGGTCGCCGTCGTCCGTTCGCCGTCGCCACGGACCCGGTCGCCGCCCCCGCCGTTCATGGCGGCGAAGACGGCGCCACCGGCGACGGCCCCGGCGACCACCGCGGCGAGGGCGACCGACCGCCAGCGGCCCCGTCCGGAGGGCGCCGGAGCAGGTGCCGAGCCCTGGACCCCCTGCGGCGGGTGGGCCTCCCCTGACCGCTGGAACTGCGACGCCCGAGGCCATTCGGCGGTGGCCTTGGGCCGATCGCCCGCCGTCCGCCCCTCCGCACCCGTCCCTGCGTCGTCCTCGGAGCCGGCGCCGCCGGCTCTGACGTCCGGCTCCTCCAGGACCATGCGCTGGGTCGGCACGAACGCCTGGGCAGCCGTCGGCGCCCGCCCTTCCATGGCGTCGAGCAACATCCGCTCGGTCTCGTCGGCGTGCGGTCGCTGGGCCGGGTCCTTGCGCAGCAGGGCGACGATGACGGGGGCCAGCGGCCCCGCCTTCTCCGGGGGCGGCGGCTCCTCGGCCACCACGGCCTGCATGGTGCTGATCGGAGAGGTCCGGCGGAACGGCGACGTGCCCTCCACCGCCGCGTAGAGGGTGGCACCGAGGGACCAGAGGTCGGAGGCGGGTCCGGGGTCGCCGCCCTGCACCCGCTCGGGCGCCAGGTAGTCGATGGAGCCGACGATCTCACCGGTCCGGGTGATCGTCGAGTCCCCCTCGATCGCGGCGATCCCGAAGTCGGTGATGAGCACGCGTCCGTCACGGGCGAGCAGCACGTTGCCCGGCTTGACGTCGCGGTGCAACACCCCGGCCGCATGCGCGGCCCGCAGCGCCCCGACGACGTGCAGGCCGATCCGCGCCGCCTCGCGGGGCTCGATCGTGCCGGCCTCCTTGGCCGCCTCGGCGAGCGAGGGCCCGTCGACGTACTGCATCACGATCCACGGCCGGTTGTCGTGCTCCAGGACGTCGTGGACGGTCACCACGCCCGGGTGGGTGATCCGAGCGGCGGCCCGCGCCTCCTTCTGCGTCCGGGCGTGCAGCACCAACCGATCGGCCTCGGCCACGAACCGGCCCGCCGTCAACTCCTTGACCGCCACCACGCGGTGCAACACTTCGTCGTGGGCACGCCAGACCTTGCCCATGCCGCCGCGCCCGATGGACTCGCCCAGCCGGTATCGACCGGCGAGCAACAGTCCCGCCTCTGTGTTCTGAGAATGCTCCACTTGCCCCCGCCCGTTTCCTTCAGATGCCAGGTTACGGAGGGGGGGACGGGCGACGGAACCTCGGGGCGGCCATAGGAACAGCACTGTGACCGTGGACCGATGGGGTCGCGAACCTTCCGGATATCGGACGGCCCGGACACCCCCCGTTCACCACTGGGTCGGCCCGCTGTTCACCGCCGGGGCCGGTCCCCGTTCACCGACCGGTCCGAGCCCCTCGTGGTCCGGCCGAGCAGGTGTCCACGATCGACGGCGCCGCCGAACCCGCCCTTCCCACCGTCCGATTCGCCCGCGCCCCGCTTCCGGCCACCGTCCCGCTCCGCTCCGACCGCTTCACCGTCCCGGGCGGAACGCCTTCGTGGCCTGCTCGTAGACTTCCGAGACCTTGTCGCGCTCGCTCTCCGGTCCGATGACCTGGACCACGTAGTAGCGACCGCCGTCGATCAGGGCCAGATTGCGCACGAAGACCTCGCGCCCCGTGCTGTCCAGCCAGGTGTAGTGCCCCTCGGCCGTCGGCGTTCGACCGATGTCGACCCGACGCGCCTTCTCCGCCCGCGACCAGCTGGACGACCGCCACGGCTCCAACTCGCGCTCCTTGGAGTTCTGGTACTCCAGCGGGTCCGATCCGTTGCCCTGGACGCTGTCCCGCCCGGGCACCACGATCAAGGTGAAGTCACCTCCGCTGTACCGCACTTGACCGGCATCGTTGATCGGGCTACGTCGCCAGTCCTTCGGAACCCCGATCCTGAACCCCTCCGGATCCTGGCGCACGGCGTACCCGGCGGGCAGCTCGGGGGCCGAAGGGCCCGTCGCGGGCGGGGTGGTGACCGGCTTCTCGGTCGGTTCGACGGACGGCTCGGTGCTCGTGGAAGGGCGGCTCGGGGACGTGGTGGGGGAAGTCGTGGCGGGAGCGGTCGCGGAGGCGGCCGGAGCGGTGGGTTCCCCGTCCTTGCCCGGCATGAACAGGAGGGCGTACGCGAGGGCTCCGACGAGCAGCAGAAAGACCAGGGTCAGGAGCGTGCGGCCCAGGGCGCGCGGAGAGCCGCCGGCGCGGGCGGACGCCGGGCGCGCGGAGGACCGGGGCGCCCGTGCGGCGCGTTGGGGGATCTCGTCGTCGAAGTCCTCCTGGAAGCCGTCCCGGAGGGGTTCCCCGGACTCTTCCCGGAACCCCCCGCCGAAGTCCTCGGGGAAGGCCCCGCCGTGGTCGTCGGGGAAACCCTCGTGATGGTCCGGCAGCGGGTGCGGGCGTCCGCCGTCCCGGGCGTACTCCGGGGCGTACTCAGCGGCGTGCTCAGCGGCGTGCTCCTGCCCGTGCGACTCCTGGTGCCCGCCCTTGGCGCGCGGTCCCTCGCGCCGCTTGTGCCGGTGGCGCCCCGAACCCGCCCCCTTGCGCCACCGCCGCACCAGCTCGCCGCGTCGACGCACGATCGGAAGCCGCGCCCCGTCGGCGGCCGACGGCGGTACGGCGCCGAGCCCGACCTCCGGCTCCGGCGCCGAGCGGACGAGGGAGCGCAGCCAGCCGCGCAGCTCCTCGAAATCGGGCCGCTCGGTCGGATCCTGGCGCAGCAGGGACTCCACGACCGGGCGCAGGGGACCGCTGTCCTCGGCGAAGGCGGGCGGCTCGGCGCAGACCAGTTGCACGAGTTCGGCCGCGCTGTCCTCGGGGTAGGGGGCGTGCCCCTGGACGGCCCGGTAGAGGAGCGCACCGAGCGCCCACAGATCGGTGGCGGGGCCGATCGGCGGGGCCAGGCGCCAGTTCTCGTGCACCGGCCCGGCCTGCTCGGGGGCCCAGCGCTCGGTGACGGCACCGACGACGGCGATCCTCGTCTGGCGGGCCCGCTCGGCAGCCAATCGGGTGGTCGGGCCGCGGTACTCCTCGGCCCGCTCCCGCGCCGGGATGCGAAGCGGCGCTTCTTCCCCGGTGCCGGCGGCGACCGGGAGGGGCGTGGCACCGGGGGTCGCCGCCGTGTACCCGGCGGGCAGGGCGGGGCGGCCCGAACCGGGAAGCACGGGACCGTTGCCGGGGCCCGACCCCCCACCGGCCGGAATCGGCCCCGAGCCGTCCCGTGCGGCGTGCGGACCGTCGCTCCAACTGCCGGCCAGCATCATCCGCGGGGGCGGACCGGTCGTGGGGCCGCCGCCGCGGGGCTCCTCGTCGTCCTCGTCGTCGTCCTCGTCGTCGTCCTCGTCCGCCACCCGCGCCCACCACTGCGGCTCGGGCGCGCCGGGTGCCTGCGCGGTCGGCGGTGGGGGCGGTTCGGGGGACGCCTGCGGCGCGGGGCGCTGGACGGGGAGCGCCCCGGTCTCGCCCAACCGGGCGGCGGCCCGTGCACCGGCCCGGTAGGCGGCGATGGCCCCGGCCCGTGCGGCCCGCACGTCGGCGGTCGGCGGGGTGGCCGCCGGCTGCGTCTCGGTGACGGCCTGCTCGGCCCGCCCGTAGGGGTCGGACCCGTAGGCGTCCGGGACGGGCCCCGGAGACCCACCGGTTCCGGGCTCCGCCGCGTGTGGCTCGGGGGCCGCCCCCTCGGTCCCCCCTTCGCCGGCTTCTCCCCCGGCCTCCGCATCGAGGACCTCGGCCCCGTACGCCGGGGTGTCGTACGCCGGGGTGTCGTACGCCGGGGTGTCGTACGCCGGAGGGCCGTGCGCCGGAGCGGGCAGCAGCCCGGCGGGCACGTGGGGCCCGCCCGCGTGGGGCCCGGCGCCTTCCTCTCCACCGCCGACGCCGTACTGCGCGCCCCCGTACTCCTCGCCCCCTCCTCCGTGGCCCCCGGCCTCCGGTGCGTACTGCTCGACGGCGGGTCCCACCGGCTCCGGCGCACCGCCCGCACCGTCGTCGTACGCCCCGGTGTCATACGCCCCGCTGTCGAGAGCGTCGGTCCCCTCCGGGACCGGCGCGTAGCCGCACAGGGCCTCCTCAGCGGCGCCCACCGCGAGACCCGTGAGGAGCACACGGCCGTCGTCGCAGACGAGCACGGTCCGGGAGGTGATGTTCCGGTGCACCCAGCCGTGGGCGTGGAGCGCGCGCAACGCGGTGAGGACGTCGGCACCTATCTCCGCCGCGCGGTACGGGTTGAGGGGACGCTCGGCGAGGAGCGCGGCGAGCGGTCTGGCCGCCACCCGCTCGCTCACGATCCACAGCGAGCCGGCCTCCGCGAAGACGTCGAAGACCTGGTCGAGCAGGGGGTGGTCGGGGATCTGCGCGGCGGCCTGGGCGGCCTCGATCGCGCGACGGACGAGGGGTTCGGCCGGTCGGCGGGCGGTCCGTCCCGGGGCGCCGTGGGGATCGGGCGGGCCGCCCCGGTCGTCGAGCACCTCTGCGTCGACGAACTCGGGCAGGGGGACCTGGCGGACCAGGACCTCCTGCCCGCTGTACGTGTCGAAGGCACGCGTCTCCACCGGGGCGTACGCATCGGCGTCCGCTGGCGGCAACGGCAGGCGGTAGCGGTCTGCGAGCACCCGTCCCGCGTAGTCGTCCACGACGCCTCCCCCACGCGCGCGCTCTCCCCGTGGTCCCGCGGATCCTCCGGGATCGGGCGGGAGCACACGAGTCCGTCAATTCCGGTCCAACACCGTGCGGTTAACGACTCCGTTCGGCCGCACCCGGTCCACCGGCTCTCACGATACGTGCCGGTGGTCAGTCCTCGGGGCTGAACGTGGCGAACGCCGTCTCGCGCAGCATCCGGCACTCCGCGCCGTCCCACTCGTCCGCCTTGCAGCTGACCATGATGGAGTAGCCGCGCGAGGCGTTCACCTTGAAGCCGCGGTTGAGCACCCGGACCCGCATGCCCTGCTGGGTGCGTTCGAACTCCCAGTCCGCGACGGTCGGATAGTCGTTGTACGAGACCGGCTTTATGCCGAGGTGCTTGTAGTTCTTGCTGGTGGCGGCTACACCCAACTTGGCCAGCTCCCAGGCGCTCGCCGCATTGTCCTTGGGGCTGTCGTTGTAGTCGACCTGGACGCGCGGGAAGCCGCCGCTCTCGCTGAATATCCCGCCGAGGTCGTACCCCGGGATCGAGCGGACCGTGAAGCCCGAGGGCATCGCCATCGAGAAGTGGAACCGGCTGCTGGTGACCGGGACGTAGCCGGCGGGCAGCTTCTCCGCCGTGTCGCCGCCGGGCTTCCCGGAGGGCCCGGTGCCGTCGTTCCGTCCGTCCGTGGAACCGGTCGTGCCCTCGGTGTCCGTCGTCCCGGTGGCACCGGGACGGGTGCCACCCTGCTGGCCGGGTCCGCCCGCGGACGGGTCCGGGGCCCCGCCGGAGCCGTTGGCGCCGGCCGAGGCACTGGTGTCGTCCTTGCCCTGGTTGCCCTTGTCGTCCCCGCCGTTGAGGGAGACCACGAGGATCGTCCCGAGCAGGGCGAGGACGACGACCGCGGCGACGATCACGAGCGTGCGTCGCGGTACGACATCGGTCAGCGAGGCGCGCGCCGGGGCCGGCTTCCCGCCGCCCCGCAGCGGCTCGGTCGCCAGCCCCGGCCTCGGTTCCGCCTGCGCGGAAACGGCGGCGTTCCGCACGGACTGCAGCGCTCCGCGCATCCGCTCGGCGGCGGCATCGGGCACCTTGCCGGCCGACGGCCCCGGCTGCTGGGGGGAGGGCGGCAGCGGTACGACGGTGGTGACCTCCGGCGAGGTCGCGGGCGCCGCCTCGGGCGCGTCGAGCACGGCGCGCAGCAGTACCCGGGCACGGGCGTCGTCGAGCCGCTGAGCAGGATCCTTGGCCAGCAGGCCGTAGATGACCTGCTCCAACTCCGGTCCCGCGTTCTTCGGCGGGTCGACCGGCTCGGTCATCACCGCCGTGAGGGTGGCGATGGCGGAGCCCTTGTCGTAGGGCGGGTTGCCTTCGACCGCCGCGTAGATGAGGCCGCCCAGTGACCACATGTCGGCGGCCGGGCCGGGCTTGTGGCCGCGGGCACGCTCCGGCGAGATGTACGAGGGGGCGCCGACCAACATCCCGGTGGAGGTGATCGACGGGTCGCCCTCCACCTGGGCGATGCCGAAGTCGGTGAGGACCACCCGACCGTCGTCGGCGATCAGCACGTTGGACGGCTTCACGTCACGGTGCAGGATGCCCTCGCGGTGCGCCGAGCGCAGGACGTCGAGGATCGCGAGGCCGACCTCTGCGGCGCGCCGGGGCGTGAGCGTGCCGTCCTCGCGCACGGCGTCCGCGAGGGACTTGCCCTCGATGAGTTCCATGACGATCCACGGGCGGTCGTCCTCGTCGACGACGTCGTACACGGTCACGGCGCCGTTGTTGCGGATCCGGGCGATGGCCTTCGCCTCGCGGAGGGTCCGGGTGATGAGGCGTCGCTTCTCGTCCTCGTCGATGCTGTTGGGGAAGCGGAGCTCCTTGACGGCGACCGTGCGGCTGAGGGTCTCGTCAACGGCGCGCCACACGGTGCCCATGCCGCCCCGGCCGAGGACCACGCCGAGCCGGTAGCGGCCCGCGAGCAGGCGCCCCTCGCGGGCCGGTCCCTTGCCCGGCCCGTCACCCCGCGTGGCGGCGGACGTTCGGTGGTCCTTCTCGCCGGCGCCTTCGCCGGTGCCGAATCCGGCCCGCCCGGTCGACGGCTCGGTTCCGCGCAGTCGCCCGCCCGTGGCGGTTCCGGGCGTCCCGGTCCCGGCTCCTTCAGGGACCGTGGCCGGGTCGACCGGGGTGTCCTGAGCCGCCTTCACCTCACCCGGGTCCCGGGCGTCCTGAGGTCCACTCATGTCCCGGGTGTCCCCTTCGTCCCGCACGACGGCCTGGGCGGGCTCCGCGTCCTCGACGCCCCGCTCCGGCTCGCGTGCGACTCCCGACTCCGGTGAAGCCCCGCTGACCTGCACGTCCTTCGTGTCCCGCTCCGGCTCGCGCGCGGCCGGGACCGTTCCCCGCTCGCCGTCGGTCACGGCCCCCGGGGCGACGTCCCGCCCGGGCTCCCTCGCCGCGTCCCGCGACTGCTCCGCCTCCGACATGCGTCCCCTCTGCGATCCCTGATCTTCGCCGCGTCTGCCGCTTCCCGCGCGATGCGGTAACCCGCCCTGGAAGAGAGGCCATTGTCTCTCACCTCGGGCCGGGTGACGCCCCCGGGTCCGCACTCCGGGATACGACGCCTCCGCACGGCTCCGAGGTTCCCCCGGGGCCCGCCCCTTCTGTCGTGCCCTGCCGAACGCCCCCTCAGATGGGCACGATGTCCGGCGCTCCGAGGCGGGCGGCGTCCGCCGTCAGGTCGTCGGGCTGCCGCTGCGACTCGCGCTCCGCTTCCACCCGCTTCTCGTAGTGCTCGATCTCCTTCTCGACCTGGTGGTCGTCCCAGCCGAGGACCGGTGCCATCAAGTCCGCGCACTCCCGGGCGCTGAGGGTGCCCCGGTCGAAGGTCTCGATGGAGATCCTGGTCCGCCGGGTGAGCACGTCGTCGAGGTGGCGCGCGCCTTCGTGCGAGGCGGCGTAGACGATCTCGGCGCGCAGATAGTCGTCGGCGGCGGCGAGCGGTTCGCCGAGTGCCGGGTCGCGCACGACGAGGTCGAGCACTTCCTCCGTCAAGGAGCCGTACCGGTTGAGAAGGTGCTCGACCCGCACCACGTGCAGACCGGTCCTGGCGGCGATCCTGGCCCGTGCGTTCCACAGGGCGCGGTAGCCCTCGGCGCCGAGGAGCGGCGTGTCCTCGGTGACGCAGGGTGCGACGCGCTGGTCGAGGCCGTGTACCGCCTCGTCGACGGCGTCCTTCGCCATCACGCGGTAGGTCGTGTACTTGCCGCCCGCCACGACCACGAGGCCGGGGACCGGGTGGGCGACGGTGTGCTCGCGGGAGAGCTTGCTGGTGGCGTCCGACTCGCCGGCGAGGAGGGGCCGCAGGCCCGCGTAGACGCCCTGGACGTCATCCCGGGTGAGCGGGGTGGCGAGGACCGTGTTGACGTGCTCCAACAGGTAGTCGATGTCGGCGCTGGAGGCGGCGGGGTGGGCCTTGTCGAGGTCCCAGTCGGTGTCGGTGGTGCCGACGATCCAATGGCGTCCCCAGGGGATGACGAACAGCACGGACTTCTCGGTACGCAGGATCAGTCCGGTGGTCGAGTGGATGCGGTCCTTGGGCACGACGAGGTGGATGCCCTTGGAGGCGCGGACGTGGAACTGGCCGCGCTCGCCGATGAGGGCCTGGGTGTCGTCCGTCCACACCCCGGTGGCGTTGACGATCTGCTTGGCCCGGATCTCGTACTCGGCACCCCCCTCGACGTCCTGGACGCGCGCACCGACCACCCGCTCGCCCTCGCGGAGGAAGCCGACGACACGGGCCCGGCTGGCGGCCCTGGCGCCGTAGGCCGCGGCCGTGCGCACCAAGGTGGTGACGAAGCGGGCGTCGTCCATCTGGGCGTCGTAGTACTGCAGGGCGCCGACGAGGGCGTCCTTCTTCAAGCAGGGGGCGACCCGCAGGGCGTTGCGCCGGGAGAGGTGGCGGTGGGCGGGGAGTCCACGACCGTGGCCGGACGAGAGGGACATCGCGTCGTACAGCGCGACTCCGGATCCGGCGTAGAAACGCTCCCAGCCCTTGTGCTGGAGCGGATAGAGGAAGGGGACCGGCTTCACCAGGTGGGGTGCGAGCCGCTCCAGGAGGAGTCCGCGCTCCTTGAGTGCCTCCCGGACGAGGGCGAAGTCCAGCATCTCCAGGTAGCGCAGGCCCCCGTGGATGAGTTTGCTGGACCTGCTGGAGGTTCCCGAGGCCCAGTCGCGGGCCTCCACGATGCCGGTGGAAAGTCCTCTGGTGACGGCGTCGAGAGCGGTGCCGGCACCGACCACTCCGGCGCCGACGACCAGCACGTCCAGCTCTCGCTCGCTCATGGCCACGAGCGCCTCGGCGCGCTCGGCGGGTCCCAGTGTCGCTGTCCTCACGCTGCTGCCTCCCGTCGTCCCCCGTCGGTCCCGTGCGCGCCGCACCCGGCGTGCGCGCCCGGTCCGTCCGCGCACGAGCGGTGAACCGGCCCCGTGCGGTCCGGCCCACAGCTCGATTCTGTCCCGCTCCCGCGACTTCAGCCACCGCCTCGCCGCCCACCTGTGGATAACATTCGGCGACCTTCACCCCCGCAATGCCAGATATCGGTCATATTTACGCCTAGTCTGACATTGCGCTCGACCCGTTCTGTCCACCGGGCTTGCGCACCGCGTTCCCTCCGGCTACCGGGAAGGACGGCCAACCCCCCCATGCCCGCTGATCTCGCCGTCATCGGCCTCGGCCACCACGGCCTCCCCCTGGCCCAGGCCGCCGGCGCCGCCGGCATCAAGACCATCGGCTACGACGCCGACCCCCGCCCCGTCGCCGAACTCACCGCCGGCCGCTCCCCCGTGGACGGCTCGCTCACCACCCCCGAGATCCGCCGGATGCTCGCGGGCGGCTTCCGCGCGACCAGCAACCCCACCGAACTCGGCCGGGTCCGCACCGCCGTCCTCTGCGCCCCGACCCCCCTCGGCCCCGACCGGACCCTCGACCTCGGCGCCGTCACCGAAGCCGCCCGCACGCTCGCCGCCCGGCTGCGCCCCCACACCACCGTCATCCTGGAGTCCCCGGTCCCCCCGGGAACCACCGAGGGCCTCCTCCGCGAGACCCTCGAAGCGGGCTCCGGCCTCCGGGCCGGACGCGACTTCCACCTCGCCTACTCCCCCGGCCGCCTCGACCCCGGCAGCCGCACCCACGGCTACGCCGGCACCCCCAAGGTCATCGGCGGCCTCACTCCGGCCTGCACCGAATCCGCCGCCACCTTCTACGGCCGCCTCACCGAGAAGGTGGTGCGCGCCCGAGGGCCCCGCGAGGCGGAGACGGTCAAGCTGCTGGAGACCAACTTCCGGCACGTCAACATCGCGCTCGTCAACGAGATGGCGGTCCTCTGCCACGAACTCGGGGTCGACCTGTGGGACGTCATCCGCTGCGCCGAGACGAAGCCCTTCGGCTTCCAGGCCTTCCGCCCCGGGCCGGGCGTCGGCGGCCACGGCGTCCCGGTCGACACCGTCGGCGCCCACCGACCGCTCCGCCTCGTCGAACTCGCCGGACAGGTCAACGAACGGATGCCGCAGTACGTCGTCCAGCGCGCCGCCACGCTCCTCAACGAGCACGGCAAGTCCGCCCGCGGCGCCCGGATCCTGCTCCTCGGCATCACCTACAAGCCCGACCTGCCCGACCGCCAGGGTTCCCCGGCCGACGAGATCGCCCGCCGCCTCATGGACCTGGGCGCGGCCGTCAGCTACCACGACCCGCACGTACCGGACTGGCGCGTCCGCGAGTTGCCCGTGCCCCGCGCCGACTCCTTCTACGAGGCCGCCGCCCACGCCGACCTGACGGTGCTCCTCCAGCACCACCGCACGTACGACCTCCAGGGCCTCGCGGTGAAGGCCCAACTGCTCCTGGACACCCGCGGCGCCACCCCCGCCGGAGCCGCCCACCGCCTCTGAGTCCTTGTGCCGTCACACGGGCGCCCGCCGCCACCGCCGGACAGGGCCCCTCCGGGCTCCGCCCACACACGGCGAAGGGGCCGCGCACCGGTGCGCGGCCCCTTCGGGCGTCCGTGGAGCGGGGATCAGCGCTTGTGCTGCGCGTCCGCGACCGTGACCTCGACGCGCTGGAACTCCTTGAGCTCGCTGTAGCCCGTGGTGGCCATCGCGCGGCGCAGGGCACCGAAGAAGTTCATCGAACCGTCCGGGGTGTGCGACGGACCCGCGAGGATCTCCTCGGTGGTGCCGACGATGCCCAGGTCGACCAGCTTGCCGCGCGGCACGTCCTCGTGGACGGCTTCCATGCCCCAGTGGTGGCCCTTGCCGGGCGCGTCCGTGGCCCGCGCCAGCGGGGAACCGATCATCACGGCGTCGGCGCCGCAGGCGATCGCCTTCGGCAGGTCACCGGACCAGCCCACACCGCCGTCGGCGATCACGTGCACGTAGCGACCGCCGGACTCGTCCATGTAGTCGCGGCGGGCCGCGGCCACGTCGGCGACCGCGGTCGCCATCGGCACCTGGATGCCGAGGACGTTCCGGGTGGTGTGCGCGGCGCCGCCGCCGAAGCCGACGAGCACGCCCGCCGCACCGGTGCGCATCAGGTGGAGGGCCGCGGTGTACGTGGCGCAGCCGCCGACGATGACCGGGACGTCCAACTCGTAGATGAACTGCTTGAGGTTCAGCGGCTCGGCCGCGCCCGAGACGTGCTCGGCGGAGACCGTCGTGCCACGGATGACGAAGATGTCCACGCCGGCGTCGACGACGGCCTTGGAGAACTGTGCGGTGCGCTGCGGGGAGAGCGCGGCGGCGGTCACGACACCGGAGTCGCGCACCTCCTTGATGCGCTGCCCGATCAGCTCTTCCTTGATCGGGGCGGCGTAGATCTCCTGCAGACGGCGGGTCGCGGTCGCCTCGTCCAGCTCGGCGATCTCGTCGAGGAGCGGCTGCGGGTCCTCGTACCGGGTCCACAGGCCCTCGAGGTTCAGCACGCCCAGGCCGCCCAGCTCACCGATGCGGATGGCGGTCTGCGGCGAGACGACCGAGTCCATCGGGGCCGCCAGGAACGGCAGGTCGAAGCGGTAGGCGTCGATCTGCCAGGCGATCGAGACCTCCTTCGGGTCCCGGGTGCGCCGGCTCGGCACGACGGCGATGTCGTCGAACGCGTACGCCCTGCGGCCGCGCTTGCCGCGCCCGATCTCGATCTCAGTCACGATGTGTGGCCTTTCCCTCTACGTCTGCGCCTACCAGTATCCCCGACACAGACCGAAGGGGCGGCTCCGGCCACGTGCCGGAACCGCCCCCGGGGGTCACGCGGTGTTACTTCCTGCTGTAGTTCGGCGCCTCGACCGTCATCTGGATGTCGTGCGGGTGGCTCTCCTTGAGGCCCGCCGAGGTGATCCGGACGAAGCGGCCCTTGGACTCCATCTCCTGGACGGTGGCGGCGCCCACGTAGCCCATGGTCTGGCGGAGGCCGCCGACGAGCTGGTGCAGCACGTTCGCCAGCGGACCCCGGTAGGGCACCTGGCCCTCGATGCCCTCGGGCACGAGCTTGTCGTCGGAGGCGACCTCCGCCTGGAAGTAGCGGTCCTTCGAGTACGACTTGCCCTGGCCGCGGGACTGCATGGCGCCGAGCGAGCCCATGCCGCGGTACGACTTGAACTGCTTGCCGTTGATGAAGAGCAGCTCGCCGGGCGACTCCTCGCAGCCCGCGAGGAGGCTGCCGAGCATCACGGTGTCGGCACCGGCGGCGAGCGCCTTGCCGATGTCGCCGGAGTACTGCAGGCCGCCGTCGCCGATCAGCGGGACGCCGGCGGCACGGGCCGCGAGGGACGCCTCGTAGATGGCGGTGACCTGCGGGACGCCGATGCCGGCGACCACTCGGGTGGTGCAGATGGAGCCGGGGCCCACGCCCACCTTGATGCCGTCGACGCCGGCGTCGATCATCGCCTGCGCGCCGTCGCGGGTGGCGACGTTCCCGCCGATCACGTCGACGTTCACGCTGGACTTGATCTTCGCCATCCAGGTCAGGGCGTTGCTGTTGTGGCCGTGCGAGGTGTCGACGATCAGGAAGTCCGCTCCGGCGGCGGCGAGCGCCTGGGCGCGCTCCAGCGCCTCGGGACTGGCACCGACCGCGGCGCCGACCAGCAGGCGGCCCTCGGCGTCCTTGGCGGCGTTCGGGTACTTCTCCGCCTTGACGAAGTCCTTGACCGTGATGAGGCCCTTGAGGACGCCCGCGTCGTCGACCAGCGGGAGCTTCTCGATCTTGTGGCGGCGCAGCAGTTCCATGGCGTCGACGCCGGAGATGCCCACCTTGCCGGTGACCAGCGGCATCGGCGTCATGACCTCGCGCACCTGACGGCTGCGGTCGCTCTCGAAGGCCATGTCGCGGTTGGTCACGATGCCGAGCAGCTTGCCGTCCGGGCTGGTGACCGGGACGCCGCTGATGCGGAACTTGGCGCACAGGGCGTCCGCCTCGGCGAGCGTGGCCTCGGGGTGCACCGTGATGGGGTCGGTGACCATGCCGGACTCGGAGCGCTTCACCAGGTCGACCTGGTTGACCTGGTCCTCGACGGAGAGGTTGCGGTGGAGCACGCCGACGCCGCCCAGGCGGGCCATGGCGATCGCCATGCGGGACTCGGTCACCTTGTCCATCGCCGCCGAGAGCAGCGGGATGTTGACCCGGACGTTCCGGGAGATGCGGGACGAGGTGTCGACCGCGTTGGGGAGCACCTCGGATGCACCCGGCAGCAGCAGCACGTCGTCGTAGGTCAGCCCGAGTGTCGCGAATTTGTCGGGCACTCCGTCGACGTTGGCAGTCATGACACCTTCCCAAATGGCCTTGATCGGTGCGGGATGTCCATGCTAACGGGCCCGAGCGGTGTCTCATTCCACGATCAAGATCAGCGGGAAGGTTTGGACGTTCACACGTGTACGAAAGGGACCCGCGCCCCCGACGACGCCTACTGCTCGGCCAGTGCGCGAAGCCTGCTGAGGGCCCGGTGCTGGGCGACCCTCACAGCCCCCGGAGACATGCCGAGCATCTGGCCGGTCTCCTCGGCCGTCAGTCCGACCGCGACCCGCAGCACGAGCAGCTCGCGCTGATTGTCCGGGAGGTTGGCGAGCAGCTTCTTGGCCCACTCGGCGTCATCGCTGAGCAGGGCGCGCTCCTCGGGGCCGAGGGAATCGTCGGGCCGCTCGGGCATCTCGTCGGAGGGCACGGCGGTGGAACCGGGGTGCCGCATGGCGGCCCTCTGGAGGTCGGCCACCTTGTGGCCGGCGATGGCGAAGACGAAGGCCTCGAAGGGCCTGCCGGTGTCCTTGTAGCGCGGCAGCGCCATCAGCACGGCGACGCAGACCTCTTGGGCGAGGTCCTCGACGAAGTGCCGGGCGTCGCCGGGCAGCCGGTTGAGGCGGGTGCGGCAGTACCGCAGCGCGAGCGGATGCACGCGCGCGAGCAGATCGTGGGTGGCCTGGGCGTCGCCCTCGACCGCACGGTGCACGAGCGCACCGATCTCCCCCTGCCCGGCGGGCATGGGGGGACCCACGGTCTCGTCGTCGCGCATCGCCCCATGGTGCCCCGACGCCTCTGCGTCCGCGGCACCGCGTCCGTAGTTGTGCACCGAAGCGTTATGAGCCAGTGCGCCGGCACTCATCTCCCGCGCCCTCCCCTCCCGCTCGATCGACTCGTCCCCGAGGAACTCCACACCCTCAAGGATGCGGCATTCCGCGGGGAAGTGATACAAGCCCGCCCCGTCCACCCCGCGACGGACGCGGGCGAGGACGGGGAGACGACGGGTGACCTGCGGTTCAGCGGACCAGGCCCCAGCGGAATCCGAGCGCGACGGCGTGCGCCCGGTCGGACGCACCGAGCTTCTTGAAGAGGCGTCGGGCGTGCGTCTTGACCGTGTCCTCGGAGAGGAAGAGCTCGCGCCCGATCTCCGCGTTGGACCGGCCGTGGCTCATGCCTTCGAGCACCTGGATCTCGCGTGCGGTGAGGGTGGGGGCGGCACCCATCTCGGCCGAACGGAGCCGGCGCGGGGCGAGTCGCCAGGTCGGGTCGGCGAGCGCCTGGGTGACCGTGGCCCTCAGTTCGGCACGGGAGGCGTCCTTGTGCAGGTAGCCACGGGCGCCCGCGGCGACCGCGAGCGCAACGCCGTCGAGGTCCTCGGCGACCGTGAGCATGATGATGCGGGCGCCGGGGTCCGCGGAGAGCAGCCGGCGGACGGTCTCCACGCCACCCAGACCGGGCATGCGCACGTCCATCAGAATCAGGTCCGAGCGGTCCGCGCCCCAGCGGCGGAGGACTTCCTCGCCGTTGGCCGCGGTGGTCACGCGCTCGACGCCGGGCACGGTCGCGACCGCGCGGCGGAGCGCCTCTCGGGCAAGCGGGGAGTCGTCGCAGACGAGAACGGATGTCATGCCTGACCTCCGCGGCTCTCGCAGCTGTTGCGCGTCACCTTGAGCCTCCAGGGCTGTACGTATCGTCACCTGTGCGGTTGACGCTCTCGGACACCTGCCCGATCGCTTGTTCCTTCAACCGCCTCCGCACTCTCAACGACGGTCACCCGAAAGAGTTACGGGCCGGACAGCGGCCTTCGGCACTCTACGTGAGGAGCCGTACGCGGAGGAGAGTGTCGCAGCTCAATCGCGGATCACATGTCCCGACATCCAAAGCCATGCCCCATTTAGCTGGTTTTCTTCCCTTTTCGCGGTGTCTGTGACTAGATTCGCAATGAGTCATATTTACATCTACTTCGACAGTAGGTGTACCGACCGGACCCGTCGGGGACCGGAGGAGCCCCGACGATCAGCCATCCACCCGCCCACCTATCCGTTCGACACGGTTTCAAGGGGACAAGCGCAATGGCAGATTTCTCCCGCCTTCCCGGACCCAACGCCGATCTGTGGGACTGGCAACTGCTCGCGGCCTGCCGCGGGGTCGACAGCTCCCTGTTCTTCCACCCCGAGGGAGAGCGCGGCGCGGCACGGAGTGCGCGCGAGAACTCGGCGAAAGAGGTCTGCATGCGGTGCCCGGTGCGCGCGGAGTGCGCGGCACACGCACTCGCCGTACGCGAGCCCTACGGCGTATGGGGCGGCCTCACCGAGGACGAACGCGAAGAACTCATGGGACGTGCGCGCAATCGCCTGATCGCGACGCCGCCGACGGCCGCGTCCACCGCGCCCACCGCGCCCACCGCGCCCATGACATCCATGACGTCCATGACATCCGTCGGGGAACGTATGTGAAGGAACGTTTTTCCAAAGCACCGGGCAGAAGCTGACGCCGCCGCGTGCATGCGGTGACGTGCGGTGTCGTCCTATCCGCGCGCCGCGGCGCGGACCAGCTCGTCGAGCGTGGCGGCGACAGCCGGGACCTGCGCGAGGTCGGGCAGCGTCAGGGCCACGATCTCCCGCTCCACGGCCGGCTCCACGACCACGGTCCGGGCCCCCTTGGGCCGTACGGACTCGATGGCCAGCTCCGGCAGTACGGCCACCCCCAAACCGGCGCCGACCAAGCCGACCACAGCCGGATAGTCGTCCGTGGCGAAGTCGATGCGGGGGGTGAAGCCCGACTCCTCGCAGACGTCCACGAGCTGACGGCGACAGCGCGGACAACCCGCGATCCAGGACTCGTCCGCGAGCTCCTCGATGCGGACCGCACCGGATCCGGCGAGCCGGTGCCCCTCGGGCACCAGGCCGACGAGCCGGTCGGTGAGCAGCGGGCGGACCACCAGGTCGTCCCACTCCGCCCGCCCGGCCCCGTACCGGAACGCGAGGGCGATGTCGCAGTCGCCCTCGCGGAGCATCTCGATCGAGCGCGGCGGTTCGGCCTCGACGAGGGAGACCCGGGTGCCCGGGTGCGCGGCCCGCAGGGCGGCCAGCGCGGTGGGCACCAAGGTGGAGCTGCCGCTCGGGAAGGAGACCAGGCGGACGCGGCCGGCCCGCAGCCCCGCGATGGCGGCGACCTCCTCTTCGGCCGCGGTGAGCCCGGCGAGGATGCCGGAAGCGTGGCGGACCAGGACCTCACCGGCCTGGGTGAGGCGCATCTCGCGTCCGGTGCGGATGAGCAGCGGCGTGCCGGCGGAGGCTTCGAGCGCCTTCATCTGCTGGCTGACGGCGGGCTGGGTGCAGCCGAGTTCGCGCGCGGCGGCCGAGAAGGAGCCGGTGGCGGCGACGGCGCGCAGGACGCGGAGGTGGCGTGCCTCGATCATGCGTTCCATCATAAGGGCAGCTTGGGTGAAGCCGCCCGATCTGGCGCACGGCTTTGAGATCACCGCCCGTAGGGTGCCCCCATGACCTTGCTGAGTGTGAATGTGGGCCGTGCCAGGGCCGTGGAGTACACCGACGCCGCTTCGGGGGTGACGGGCATCGACAAGCGTCCCGTGGAGGGGCCCGTGCGGATCGAGGCGCCGGGGGCGCCCGGCGTCGGGGGGAGCGGGGTCGCCGGGGACACGGTCTGCGACCTGCGCTTCCACGGGGGTGACGACCGGGCGGCCTACGCCTTCGCCCGGGAGGACATGGACCTGTGGGAGCGTGAGCTCGGCCGCGAACTGGCCAACGGCTCCTTCGGCGAGAACCTGACCACCCGCGGCCTCGACGTGAACGGGGCGCTGATCGGCGAGCGGTGGCGCATCGGAGCGGAACTGGTCCTGGAGGTGACCGGCGGTCGCATCCCCTGCCGCACGTTCGCGGGCTTCGTCGAGGAGAAGGGCTGGGTGAAGCGGTTCACGCAGTCGGAGGCCGGCCCCGGGGCGCTGTTGCGGGTGATCGTGCCCGGTGAGGTGCGGGCGGGCGACCCGATCTCCGTGGTGCACCGGCCGGACCACGACATCACCGTGGCGCTGCTGCACCGAGCCGCAACCACCGAACGCGCCCTGCTGCCGGGCACGTTGGTCGCTGCCGAGTGGATGGAGTCCGGCCTCCTGGCGCTGGCCCGCCAGTACGCGGAGAAGTACGCCCGGGCGTAGTTCTCGGACGGGGCATTAACGTGCCCGTATGACGACTGCACTGATTACGGGCGCCACTTCGGGCATCGGGGCCGCCTTCGCACGGAGATTGGCGGCGGACGGCCATGACGTCGTGCTCGTGGCCAGGGACGCGGACCGGCTGCGGGAACAGGCCACCGAACTGCACGACCGGCACGGCGTGGAAGCCGAGGTGCTCGCGGCGGACCTCTCCGAAGAGAAGGGCATCGCCTCGGTCGAGGCCCGGCTGTCGGATCCGAGGCAGCCGGTGGACATGCTGGTGAACAACGCGGGCTTCGGCAACAAGGGCCGCTTCCTCGAGGTTTCCATGGCCGACGAGCTGAAGATGCTCACGGTGCACTGCGAGGCGGTGCTGCGGCTGACCTCGGCGGCTTCCGCTTCGATGAAGCACCGCCGTCGGGGTGCCGTGGTGAACGTCGCCTCGGTGGCGGCCTTCGTGCCCCGCGGCACCTACGGCGCCTCGAAGGCCTGGGTCGTGCAGTTCACCCAGGGCGCGGCCCGGGACCTGGCGGGCAGCGGGGTGCGGCTCATGGCCCTCTGCCCCGGCTTCGTGCGGACCGAGTTCCACGAGCGGGCCGGGATGGGCACGGACAACATTCCGGGCTGGATGTGGCTCGATGCGGACAAGCTGGCCTCGGCCGCGCTCCAGGACCTGGAGCGGGGGAAGACGCTGTCAATCCCCGACCCCCGCTACAAGGCCCTCATGGGCGTGGTGAAGCTGGCGCCGCGCGGTCTGCTCGGCGGGGTCTCCTCCAAGGCGGGCCGCAAGTACGGGCCCCGGTAGTCCCCGTGGCCCCTGCTGCCCTCCGCTGCGTGGCGACCTCCGGACCGGGGGTGCCTGCTCCGGGCCCCCGGGGGCGTCGAGGTGGGAGGTCGTGCCGTTCCGCCGTCAAGGGAGTCGGAGCGAACGATCGAGTTTTCCGTCGTTCGATCATTCCTGCGCCGGGGTGACCGGCCCCGGGGCGACGGACCCTCACGACCGCGAGGGGAACCGAGCCGTGCACGAAAGCGCTGTCGAACGACACGACCGGCTGCTGGCCCCGGTACGCGAACGCGGCACCGCCCGCGCCTCCGAACTGGACGAGCGACTCGGGATCTCCCCCGTCACCGCCCGCCGGGACGTCGAACTGCTGGCCGGCAAGGGCCTGCTGGACCGGGTGCACCACGGCCGGGTGTCCTGGCCTCGGCGACCGGACGCCCCCGGCGGCGGGCACCCCGACGGGGCCCGGTCCTCGGCCTGCCGCCACGACTGCGGGTGCGGGTGCGGGGCTCATCAGAGCGAACCGTTCCCCGGCGAGCCCGGGCCCCGGACCTCCACCGCTCGGCGTGGGCGCTCCCGACCTAGACTGGAAAGGTCCCAGCTGGGTCGGGAGGTCGCCATGACGTTCGTGCAAATCATCGACTGCAAGACGAGCCGGGTCGACGACCTGAACCGGCTCATGGACCGGTGGGTCGAGCAGACCAAGGGCAAGCGCACCGCCACCCACAGCATCGTCGGCAAGGACCGTTCCGACGCCTCCCACGTCGTGGAGATCGTCGAGTTCCCCTCCTACGACGTGGCCATGCAGAACTCGCAGCTCCCCGAGACCGATCGGATCTTCCGGGAGATGGTCGCGCTCTGCGACGAGATGCCGACCTTCACGGACCTGGACGTCGTCCGGGACGAGCAGATGTACAAGGCGACCTCCCGGCGGCTGCTCGAACTGATCTCCGTGTCCGGTGAGCTCCCGCCGCTGGACGAGGTGCTCGCCGAGGGGTACCGCGACCACGATCCGAACAGTCCGAGCGAGGCGCACGGCATGGACGCGGTGCGGCGCGAGATCGAAATGTGGCGGGGCGCGTTCGACTTCGACTTCACGGTCGAGGACCAACTCGCCGACGGCGACCGGGTCTGCACCCGCTGGACCTGGAAGGGCACCCACGTCGGCGACTTCATGGGGATCCAGCCCACCGGAATGGAGCTGAGCGCGACCGGGATGGTCGTGCACCGCTTCCGGGAGGACGGCAAGGCCGTCGAGGGCTGGTGGCAGTACGACCTGCTGGGGGTCATGGAGAAGCTCGGCGCCGTCGAGTAGGCGGGGCACGGCCGGTTCGCGTCGGGCCGGCGGGGACC
>NZ_JBHYMF010000105.1:0-23888 GCF_042742855.1 Streptomyces sp. NPDC058877
CGGCCCCGCCGGCGCCGCCGCCACCGCACGACCCGCCGCCGCCCGACCCGCCCCCCGACCCGCGGTGGGGCGGCTCGGGCGGCGACGGAGGGCCGGCGCTGCCCGGGCGGGTGCTCGGGCCGGAGAGCGGGCCCGAGGGAGGACCTGAAGGGGGGACCGACGGAGGGCCGGACGGCGGGTGGGAAGTCACTTTTTTCCCTTTCTTCCGTTCCGGGCCCATTGTGTGCGCGGAACGGTACCCGCACGCAAGCGGAAGGCCCTCCGCCCGCAAGCGGACGACCGCCACCGGTACTAGCGTGGGCAGGGTGAGCAGTGGGCTCCCCAACCCAGCGCGGACCGCCGCGACCCCGACCGGTCACCCCGCCCGCGTCCTCCTCGAAGCCCTGGCCGCCGTCGCCGCCGGGTACGTCACGATGGGCGTCCTCGCCGGGCTCGGCCTCTGGGCCGCGGGCGCCGCCGACCTGCCGGGCGGCTTCGCCGCCGTCCTCGCCGCGATCGTCGTCATGGCCTCGGGGGGCAAGGTCGAACTCTCCGGCGACGCCGGAGCCCTCGCCGGCACCCAGGCAGAACTGACCGCCATGCCCCTCACCGTCACCCTGATGGGCGCACTGGTCACCGGCTACTGCTTCCTGCGTCCCCTGCGCCACCACGCGGTGGCCCCGGCCCGCGAACTCCTCCTCCGCGCCGTGAGCGTCGTCGTCCTCTGGCTTGCCGCCCTCGCCGGCCTCTCCGCCCTCGCCCGCCACGACTTCCCCCTCACCCTCGGGGACAACACCACCGAAGGGACCCTGATGGACCTCTTCGGCAGCCTCCTCGACGCCACCGATCCCACCGTCGGCTTCCGCACCGACCTCGGCCCCACCCTCTTCTACGGGCTCCTCTGGATCCTGGGGGTCCTCGTCCTCGCCCTCCTCGTCTCCCGCAGGGCCCCCCTGCCGTCCCGGCTCGTCCGCTACCAGGGACCCGTCCGGCCCGCGGCCTTCGCGATGCTCTTCCTGCTCCTCGCATACGTCCTCGTGGGCCTGGTCATCGGCATCGTCGTCGCGGCGACCAAGGGCCACCCGGCGGACACCTTCGCCGTCCTCCTCCTCGGCCTCCCCAACATCACCTGGCTCGCGCTCGGCGTGGGCATCGGCGGCTCCTGGGAGGGCAGCGCGGACGGCCCCTTCGGCCTCCCCATGCCCCAGGTCCTCGACGCCGTCCTGCGCGGCGGGGGTGACACCCCGGACCTCTCGACCGTCGACCTGTCCTCGCTCGCCGCACAGGACGCCCGCGCATGGTGGCTGTTGCCCGCCGCCGCCCTCCTGGTGCTCACCGCCGCCTTCGTGGCGGCCGTCCGCTCCCCGGCCCGGACGTCCCCCTGGCAGCACGCCCTGCACCTGGGCATCGCCTTCGCGCTCACCATGCTGGTCGCGGCGCCCGTCACCCTGGTCGAGGCCCGCTTCGGCCTCTCGATCCTCGGCATCGGTGACCTCGACGCGCTGGGCGGTGAGGTGCTGCTGCGCCCGCACGTCTGGAGGACCGCCGGATTCGCGCTCCTCTGGGGGTTGGTCTTCGGCTTCCTCGGTGCGCTGCTCGCTTCCCGGGTCCGCCGCAAGGGCGAGGTCGAGGAGCCCGGGCCGCAGTAGTGATGTCCCGTGCCGGCAGTCCGTCGCTGATCCTGTCCGAGCCCTTCTGCCGGGGCGCCGGCGCCGCGTCGTGGTCCGACGTCGGAACCGTTGCCGCCGGCCGATGACGAGCGTGCCGCGCCGCAACCCCGGACCCGGCGGGCGAACTCCGCCCGGACCCCGGCACCACGGGCGAGGACCGTGTGGGCCCTGACGTCCCGCCCACCTCGTCCGGGCGGCCCGGGACCTGCGGACCTCCGCGGACGCGGTCCGCAAGCGGCGGCGGAAGTTCCGGCCCGAGCTGCTCATCCGGACGAGGGTCGTCGAGGAAATCCTCGGCCTCCTCGCCCGGTTCCGTTCCACGGGGAACCGCCGAGGCGCCCGGTCGGCCACCGCCGTCGACGGCGGGGCCGGATGCCGGCCGTTGACCTCAACCCCGCTTGAGGTTCTAGGTTTCCGACATGACCATCACGGAGTACTCACGAGACCGGCTGGCCGCCCAGCCCATCGGTTACTGGAGCGGGGCCGCGAACGAGATCATCATCGGCGGCATCCGTGCCGCCCTCGCAGAGGAGGGGCTGACGCAACCCCACTGGTGGATCCTCAACCACGTCGCCGGCGACCCCGAGCAGTGGACCCGTGTCTCCCTCACCGACAAGCTCTCCCCCTACGACCGCCAGGAAACCGACTTCGAGGCCGTCTACGCCGACCTCGCCTCCCGCGGCTGGATCGCGGAGCCGGGCGGTCGCCTCACCCTCACCGAAGCAGGCGAAGAGGGGCGACAGCGCGCGAAGGCACACGTCCTCGAGGTCCACGAGCAGATCCACAACGGAGTGGACACCGCCGACTACGTCACCACCCTGAACGTGCTCCGACGGATGATCGCCAACCTCGGAGGCAACGGCGACCTCCCCTAGGGTCCGCTGCCGATCCTGCTCCCAGCAGGCTGGCGGCTGCCGTTGCCGTGCGGGGGAGGGACGCAGTCGCGTTCGACGCCCCAGGGCCGCACTCCGGCGGCTCGGGGTCCGTGGGGGCACCGGAGACCTGGACGGCCACCACCCGCGCGCCTCGACGGCCCGGCTCGGGCCCACCCGGGCCACCCGACGATCACGACCGAGTGCATTTCCTAACCGAGTTCGCGGAAGACCGGCCGGGCCCATGCCGGCGGCGCGGGCGGGGCGCCGGGCCGGCGCGGTTCCTGGGGGACCACCGGCCCGACCTCGCCCGCGCCGGTCAGCGCGGCACGCAGCCCGGAGACGAACTCCAGGCACGTCCCGTACCGTTCCTCCGGGGTCTTCGACAGGGCCTTGGCGAACACCGAGTCCGCCGCCTCCGGGAGCCCTGGTCGTACGTCCGACAACGGCGGCGGAGGGTCGTACTGCTGTGCCCACAGCACCGCCCAGTCCGTCTCGCGGCGGAACGGCGGCGCCCCCACCAGCATTTCGAACACCACGCACGCCAGGCCGTACACATCGCACCGGCCGTCGACCGGCTTGCCCGAGATCTGTTCGGGCGCCACGTAGTCCAGCGTCCCGACGAACTCGCCCACCGTCGTGAAGCCCGTCAGCGACAGGGACTTCTTCGTCAGCCCGAAGTCCGTCAGATAGACGTGCTCCGGGTGCTCCCCGTCCGTGCCCTCGGCGACCAGGATGTTGCCCGGTTTCACGTCCCGGTGCACCAGGTCGTGCGCGTGCGCGGCGTCCAGGGCCGAGGCCACCTGTGCCGCGATCCGAACCGTTTTCGCCGGCGGCAGCGGCCCTTCCCGTTCGAGCAGGGCCACCAGGTCCTGCCCCGCCACGTACCGCATGGCGATGTACAGCACGCCCTCCGTCTCACCCGCCTCGAAGACCGGCACGATGTGCGGATGGTCGATCGAGGCGGCGACCCGCGACTCGTGTGCGAAGCGCTTGCGGAAGGTGTCGTTGCGGGCCAGTTCGGGGGCCAACAGCTTCAGCGCCACCGTCCGGTCGAGGCGCAGGTCCCGGGCCCGGTACACGACCGCCATGCCGCCGCGTCCGATCTCGCTCTCCACGCGGTAGCCCGCGATCTCACGCCCCAACAGCCCCGAGGGTCGACCCGCGGGGATGTCCGCGTCATCACGGTCGTCGTGCGCCCCGCCGGTCGCCCTCATGGTTCACCCTGCTTTCCCGGCGGTCGCACGACTTGGGTCGGCGGCGGCCCGGCCGCCACCGACGGGTCCACCTGGGGCACCACCTGCGTCGGCTGGTACCCGGGCGGTGCCTCGGCGGGTTCCTCCTCGGGCCGCGTCACCCGTACGGTCCCGGGCGAGGGCGAGGGCGAGGGCGAGGGCGAGGCGGCGGAGGGCGGTGCCGAGGCCGCGTACGTGTGGAGCCCCGCACCGTCGCAGTACACCCAGCGCTCGTGTTCCGCGTCGTACAGCCAGACCGACTCGCCGTCCACGACCATGCCGACCCGTAGGCCGCGGGTCCGCGACCGGAAGGCCTCGCCGTCGAGCCGTCCAGCGCCCAACTCCTCCGCCGCCCGGCGGTAACGGCCGAGTGCGTCCTCGGCACGGGCGATCAGCGGGCGGGGGTCGGCGGTCCTGGCGAGGGGGCGGCCGGCGGCCGGGGGATCGTCCGGGACGCTCACGAGGAGCCGTGCGTCGACCCACGCCGTCCAGCCGTTCGAGCACAGCACCCGTCCCCAGTCGCCGGTCCGCTCCACGAGCCGCACCGGAAGGAAGGCGTCGAGAGGAGTGGTGGGACGCCCCGGATCGGGCCCCTCCCAGGCGGCGAGCCCGGCACGCGGCACCACATGGGTGGGCCGGAAGTCCGGCAGGTACTCCGGCACGGGAACGCTCACGTGTGCACCTCCGCTTCGAAAACGGTCACCCATGCACCTCCGTCGGGAAAACCTCCACGCGCTACCTCCGCATGACGACGGGTTCGTGGCGGCGCAGCAGCCGGGCCACGATCAGGCCCAGGACGAGACAGAGGACCACCAGGACGCCCATGTCGACCAACCAGGCCCCCGCCGTGTGCTGCATCAGAGGGTCGGCGGTCTTCTCGCTCGGCGCGGTCGTTCCGATGTCGATCGTCGCGCCCATCGCCGCGAACGCCCACCGCGAGGGCACCAGCCAGGCCAACTGCTCCAGGACGGGCGTGCCGCGCACGGTGAGGAGCGCTCCACAGAACACCACCTGCACGATCGCGAGGAGGACGAGCAGCGGCATCGTCACTTCCTCCTTGCTCACCAGCGCGGAGACGAGCAGGCCCAACATCATCGCGGTGAAGGCCAGGAGCGCGACCGCGAGGGTGATCTCCAGCAGCGGAGGCATCAGGACGCCCTTGCCGTCGGGCACGTTCAGCGGCACTCCGATCAGCGCCACCAGGGTCAGGACCACCGCCTGGACGACCGTGATGAGGCCGAGCACGACCACCTTGGAGGCCAGGTAGGCCGAGCGGGACAGGCCGACGGCTCTCTCGCGCCGGTAGATCGTGCGCTCCTTGACCAGTTCCCGCACGGCGTTCGCCGCACCCGTCAGGACCCCGCCCACGCAGAGGATGAGCAGGACGTTCAGCGTCGACTCGGGGTTGAGGCTCCCTTCGGACAGGGCCCGGGCCATCGCCCCCATCACGAACGGCAACGCGATCATGATGGCCAGGAACGTCCGGTCGGCCGAGAGCGCCGCTGCGTACCGCCGCACGAGCGTCCGCAACTGTGAGCCCCAGCTCTGCGCCTTCTGCGGCGGCGCCGGTGCCCGGCCCCCGGTGTCGACGGGCACCGGGACGTCCGGCCGGGACGTCGCGTCCTCGACGTAGCGGCGGTGGAAGCGCGAGTCCCGGTACTGCCCGGCCCAGTCGCGGTCCCGGTCGGTCTCGAAGGCTTCGAAGGCCTCGGGCCACTGGTCGAACCCGAAGAATCCGAGGGTGTCGGCGGGCGGTCCGTAGTAGGCGACCCGGCCGCCCGGCGCGAGCACGAGGAGCCGGTCGCACACGTCGAGGCTCAGCACGCTGTGGGTGACCACGACGACGGTGCGTCCGTCGTCCGCGAGCCCGCGCAGCATGTGCATCACCGACCGGTCCATGCCCGGGTCGAGCCCGGACGTCGGCTCGTCGAGGAAGAGCAAGGAGGGTTTGGTGAGCAGTTCGAGGGCGACACTCACCCGTTTGCGCTGACCGCCGGAGAGGCTGTGGACCGGCTGCTCGGCGCGTTCCACGAGCCCCAGCTCACGGATCACCTCGTCCACCCGTGCCCGCCGTTCGGCCGGCACGGTGTCCTCGGGGAAGCGCAGCTCGGCGGCGTACCCGAGGGCACGGCGGACGGTGAGTTGCAGGTGCAGGATGTCGTCCTGGGGGACGAGTCCGATGCGCTGGCGCAGCTCGGCGTAGTCGCGGTAGAGGTCACGCCCGTCGTAGAGGACCGTGCCCCGGTCGGCCGGCCGCTGACCGGTGAGCGCGCCCAGGAGCGTCGACTTCCCGGCACCGGACGGGCCCACGACCGCGAGCAGGCACTTCTGGCCCACCGGGAACGACACCTCGTCCAACAGGGTTTTGCGGCCGTGGTCGACCGTCACCGCCAGTGACTGCACGTCGAGGGACACCTCGCCGGTGTCGGTGAATTCGACGAGTTGTCCGCCGATCAGGCAGAACGCGCACCGACCGATGCCGACGATGTCCTCCGCCGTCACCCGGGCGTCGACGACGGGGTGGCCGTTGAGGAAGGTGCCGTTGTGGCTGCCCAGGTCGTGGATCCAGTAGGTGCCGTCGGGGTGTGCGCGCAGCTCGGCGTGCCGTCGGGAGACGATGAGGTCGGACACGACCACGTCGTTGTCGGGGGCCCGCCCGATCCGGATGCTGTGCGCGGGCAGTGGCCGTACGGAGGTCGGCTGCCGGAAGGTGCCGGTGGCGGCGGGACGGGAGACGGAGGACGGCCGGGGCGTCCCGTGCCGGGGGGCCTCGGACCGGAGCACGGGCTCGGGCGGGGAGGCAGGTGCCGCTTCGGGCGGAGGGGGCGCTTCGGGCGGGGCCACGGCCTCGGACGGGGGCCGGCCCTTGGGGGCGGACTCCGGAGGGAGTGAGGGGGGCACCGGGGGAGAGGCCTCCGGCACCTGCTCGGGCGGGGGCTGCGGCTGCCGGGCCGGGCCGGCCGTGGAGAACACCGCACGGGGGCCCTCGTCGGGGTGCCCGAAGCGCACGACCGTCCCGGGACCCACTTCCCGGGGCCGGGTCAACCGCAACCCGTCCGCGTACGTGCCGTTCGTGCTGCCCTCGTCCGCCAGGGTCCACTGGTCACCGACGGCGCGGAGCACCGCGTGGTGCCAGGACGCCCGGGCGTCCGCGAGCACGACGTCGCTGGTGGGGTCGCGCCCGATGCTATAGACCCGGCTCGGGCTGATGAGCCTTGCGTCCCCGTCGATCTCAAGGATCAGACCGGGCGCCGCGGGCACGACGGGCCGCTCTGCCATGCGTGAATTTTATCCGCCGGCGCTGATCGCCGCCCGGGAAGGGGGCGCCGGTAAGGTGGGCGTCCGCCGCGCGAGCGGCCCGACCGAGGAGGAAGCACCGGTGCCGAAAGGTGTCACCAGGCGACGGCCCCGCACCCGCGCGGCGCTCCTGAAGGCCGCCCTGGAGACCTTCGCCGAGCACGGTTTCCACGCGACGACCATCGAGCAGGTCTGCGAGCGCGCCGGTTATACGCGCGGTGCCTACTACTCGAACTTCGCCAGCAAGGAAGAGCTCTTCCTCGCCCTCTTCGACGAGCACAGCGAGCGGACCGTGCGCCGCCTCGCCGATGCGATCGACGGGCTGGGCGCCGACGAGTACACCCTGCCCCGGCTCGCGGAACTCGCCGCCCGCGTCGAGCCGGACGAGCGGGACTGGTACCTCGTCACCACCGAGTTCACCCTGCACGCCATTCGGGACCCGCAGGCCGCCTGGGTGCTCGCACGCCACGACGAGCGGCTGCGGGCCGAGATCGCCCGCGGTCTCACGCTGGTCCTGCGCCGGGCGGGGCGGGAACTGACCGTGGACGCCGACCGGTTCGCCCGGCTCCTCATCGCCCTGCGCGAAGGGGGTCTCGCACAGAGCTACGTGGAGCCGACCGAACTGCCGCCCGGCACCCTGGAGCGGCAGTTCCTCGCCCCGCTCCTGGAGGCGTCGACGCGTGAACTTCCCGGGCGCGGTCCCGAAGGTCAGTCGAAGAGGTCGGGGTCGGACGCGGTGATCTGATCCCACAGCGGGCGTGCCTGGAACCAGCCGGCCAGGTGCCCGCCGATCTGTCCGTGGGTGACGAGGGCCGTCTCGCGGTCGATGACGTGGGGGGTGCCCGCCGCCATAGCGAGGAGCTGCGCCTGGCAGGAGCGCTCCATGGTGACGAACCACCACACGGCCTCGGCGACGGAGTGGCCCACGGTGAGCAGCCCGTGGTTCTTGAGGATGACGGCCTTGTGGTCGCCGAGCGCCTTGGCGACCCGCTCGCCCTCCTCGGTCTCGTTCACCACACCCCGGTAGTCGTCGTAGAGCCCGTGGTCCTCGAAGAACGCGCAGGCGTCCTGGGTGAGGGGGGCGAGCGGGATGCCGAGGCTGGAGAAGGCCTTGCCGTGCAGCGAGTGCGAGTGTGCGGCGGCGACCGCGTCGGGGCGGGCGGCATGGACCTGCGAGTGGATGACGAACGCGGCCCGGTTCACGGGACGGCGTCCTTCGAGGACGGTTCCCTCGTGGTCCACCAGGATCAGGTCCGAGGCCTTGATCTGGTGGAAGCTCATTCCGAACGGGTTGACCCAGAAGGCGTGCGGATCGCCCGGGTCGCGGACGGTGATGTGGCCGGCGACCCCCTCGGAGAATCCGAGCCTCCCGAAGATCCTGAACCCTGCGGCGAGTTGCTCCTTGCGGTAGCGGCGTTCCTCCTCGACGGACTCGAAGGTGGGGGGCAGCGGCAGGACGGCCCCTTCGGGCAACGGTCCGACGGCGGCGGCAAGGGCGGGCGGCACGGTGCTCATGGGCGTCTCCTCGGTGAGCGGGTGCGCGGTGCACGGTGGCGGAGGTCCGCCAAAAGATACATTCATGTATCGGATGCGACAACGAATCCGAGGGGCGCGGGGGCGGAGGGGGTGGGCGAAGCCGGCCGTGCGCGGGGCGCGGGGCCGGAGGAGACGGGCGGAGCCGAGGGCGCCGGAGCCTCGTCCGGGCCGACGCGTCCTCGTGCCGGGGCGGCGCCCACGGTGACGATCCCCCCTCGTCCGGTGCCGCGAGGCGGAGCGGGGCCGGGTCCTCTTCACGGCGCTCGGCCACTCCACGGAGGCGTACCGCCATCCGGTCTTCCGCGCGCATCTGGCCGGCGCCCTGAGCCGGCTGATGGGCCGGGCCGCACCGGTGCGGTCGCCGTGCCGCCCGCCCCGGTCGCCCGCCGGTTCCATCGGGTCACCCCACCGCCCCGCCCCTGTTGCGCCGACGCCCAGCTCGCGGGAGGTTGCAGACGGGGGCCGTTGGCAGGAGGAGACACGTCATGGGCATCGCCACCGTGAACCCCGCGACCGGCGAGACGCTGCGGACCTACGAGGCCCACGGGCCCGAGGAGGTGGAGCGGCGCGTCGCTGCCGCACACGAGGCGTACCGCCAGTACCGCACCACCTCCTTCGCCGAACGCGCCCGGCTGATGCGCGCTGCCGCGACCCTCCTCGACGAGGACGCCGAGGACATCGCACGCACCATGACCACGGAGATGGGCAAGCCGATCTCCGCCTCCCGGGCGGAGGCCGCCAAGTGCGCGAAGGCCATGCGCTGGTACGCCGAACACGCCGAGCAACTGCTCGCCGACGAGCATCCGGCCGAGAGCGACGTACAGGACTCCGGCGCCGACGTGGCCCGGGTCCACTACCGCCCCCTCGGCCCGATCCTCGCCGTCATGCCCTGGAACTTCCCGCTCTGGCAGGTGATCCGCTTCGCCGCCCCCGCCCTCATGGCCGGCAACACCGGACTGCTCAAGCACGCCTCCAACGTGCCGAGGACCGCGCTCTACCTGGGCGACCTCTTCCGCCGGGCGGGTTTCCCCGAAGGCTGCTTCCAAGCCCTCCTCATCGGGGCCCGTGAGGTGGAGGGCGTCCTCAGGGACCCCCGGGTGGTGGCCGCGACCCTCACCGGCAGCGAACCGGCGGGCCGGGCCGTCGCCGCCGTCGCGGGCGACGAGGTGAAGAAGACCGTCCTGGAGCTCGGCGGCAGCGACCCGTTCATCGTCATGCCCTCCGCCGACATCGTCGGGGCCGTGAAGACGGCCGTCACCGCACGCGTGCAGAACAACGGGCAGTCGTGCATCGCGGCCAAGCGCTTCATCGTCCACCACGACGTCTACGACGACTTCTCGGAACGCTTCACCGCCGCCATGAACGCCCTCACCGTCGGAGACCCCCTCGACGGGGCGACCGACGTCGGCCCGCTCGCCACCGAACAGGGGCGCGCCGACCTGGAGGAGCTCGTCGACGATGCCGTGGAGCGCGGTGCCACCGTCCTGTGCGGTGGTCACCGCCCCGAGGAGCCCGAGCTCCGGAACGGCTGGTACTACCGGCCCACCGTGCTCACCGGCATCACCCCCGAGATGCGGATCCACCACGAGGAGGCCTTCGGGCCGGTCGCCACGGTCTATCCGGTCAGCGACATTGAGGAGGCCGTCGCCGTCGCCAACGACTCGCCGTTCGGCCTCAGCTCCAACGTCTGGACGCGCTCCCCGGAGGACCTCGCGTTCTTCGTTCGCGACCTGGAGGCCGGTGGCGTCTTCGTCAACGGAATGACGGCCTCGCACCCGGCGCTCCCCTTCGGCGGGATCAAGCGCTCCGGGTACGGTCGGGAGCTCTCCGGCCACGGCATCCGCGAGTTCTGCAACGCGACCACCATCTGGCAGCGCGCCTGACGGTTCCGGCGTCCCTCCGGCCCCGGGGCTTCCCCTCCGCAGGCGAGGTCCCTCCGGCCCCGGGGCTCCGCGTGCCGTCCGAGCGGTCCCCCGAACGGGGCGCCGTCACTCCAGGGCCCCGGAAGGGCGTCGGACCAGCTGCTCCTCCGGCAGCGCGGCGGTGGCGGCGGAGGTCGTCCCGGGCGTGTGCCCGGTGACGGGACCGCCGGGGCGTGCTCCCACGAGGCGCAATCCGGTTCGGAGCGCCGGCCGGGGCCGCGGGGCGCTTCTCACCCACCGCCGGCGACGGGGGCGGCTGCCGTCGTGGGCGGACCGATCTCGCACCAGACCGCCTTGCCCTCGCCCCGCGGCTCGACCCCCCAGCGGGAGGCCAGCGCGTCGAGCAGCAGCAGCCCCCGCCCCGACGTGGCCGCCTCGCCGGGGGTGCGCCGTCGGGGCCAAGCGCTGGAACGATCCTGCACCGAGAGGCGCACCCGGCGCACCGGCTCGGGCAGCACCTCCAGGGTCAGCACCGCACCGCCCTCGGTGTGCAGCAGCACGTTCACCAGCAGTTCGCCCGTGAGCAGTTCGGCGTCGTCGGCGAACTCCGACATGCCCCAGTCGCGGAGCGCCTGCCCGACGGCCGCGCGCGCGTCCGAGAGGCCCTGCGGGTCGGCCTGGTGGATGTACTGGTGGATGCGCGGCGCCCGGGGGGTGCCGGGGTCGGGGCTGCGCCGCAACACCAACAGGGCCACGTCGTCGCCCGAGCCCCACCGCTCCCACAGGCGTTCGGAGAGGTGGTCGGCGAGTGCCTCCGCCTGCGGCGGCCCGCTGCTGATGGCGCCCGACAGCGCGGCGAGGCCGGACTCGATGTCCGAGCCCGGTTGTTCGACGAGGCCGTCCGTGCAGAGCACCAGCGTCTCGCCGGGGACGAGGTCGAGCCGCGTCTCCGGGAACTCCTCGTCCCCGAACACGGTCGCCAGGCCCAGCGGCAGTCCGCCGCGCAGCTTGGGTTGCCCGACCCGGCCGTCGGTGTGCCGGATCAGCGGGCCGAGGTGCCCGGCCCGCACGGCGCGCAGGGTGCCGCTGGCCAGGTCCACCTGTGCGTACGTGCAGGTGGCGAACCTATTGGTGTCCAATTCGGCGAGGAAGCGCGAGGCCCGGGCGAGCACGGTCGACGGGGCGTGCCCCTCGCCGGCGTACGCGCGCAGTGCGATCCGCAGCTGACCCATGATGGCGGCGGCGTGGGTGTCGTGGCCCTGGACGTCGCCGACGACGATCCCGACCCGCCCGCGGGGCAGCGCGATCACGTCGTACCAGTCGCCGCCGACCTGTCGTCCGCTCCAGGCGGCGTGATAGCGGACGGCGATCTGCCCTCCGGCGAACTGCGGGATGCGACGCGGCAGCATCGTCTCCTGGAGCCCGGTCGCCAGCTCCCGTTCCTCGTCGAAGAGGATGGCCCGCTGGAGCGACTGGGCGACGATGGCCGCGAGACCGAGGGCGAGGTTCCGTTCGTCGGCGTTGAACGAGGTGCGGCCACGGTAGAAGAGGGCCATGCCCCCCAGCGAACGTGCCTGGGCCACCAGCGGCAGGTAGCACGCGGCCCGGAAGTCGAGCCGCGTCAGATAGGGGCTGAGCTCGGGGAAGTCCCGCCCGAGCGACGGGAACGAAGACACGAAGCGGGGCCGCCCGCTCAGCACTGCCTCGGCGAGCGGCAGCCGCCGGTCGAGGCGGCGGCTGCGGAAGTCGTTCAAGGCGTCGAGGGAGTCGCCGCTGAGCGCGATCAGGTTGAGCGAGCCGTTCTCGACGAGTCCGAGCGCCAGGCCGTCCGCGCCCAGCCTGGCGAGTCCGCCGGGGCCGGTCAGGGCGGCCGTCACGTCGTCCACGGTCACCGCCCGTGACAGCGCGTTGGTCGTCCGCTCGACGATGCTCGTCTGCAGCGCGCGTCGCTTCTCCAGCTCCCGCACGAAGGCGAAGTGCGCGACCTCGGCGGTCGTGTCCCGCACGATGCCGACGATCCGCCGGGCCCGTCCGTCGGGGGAGCGCAGGATCCGTGCCTGCACATGGGTCCAATGGGGTTGTCCGTCGTCCTGCGGGATGGGGAAGTGCGCCGTGTAGGAGGCCGCGCCGCTGGTGACGGCCTGTCGGACGACGCCTTCCAGCTTGCTGCGCTCGGCGGGGTCCAAACGGGCGATGAGGGACACGGGCCGCCCGTCGTGGGCGTCCGGGGGCATGCCGAAGATCAGCAGCCCGGACTCGTCCACATCGATGGTGCCCGTGTCGAGATCCCAGTCGAAGCTGCCGGTCCGGTTCATGGCGAGCCACTCGGCGGGCCCGATCTCGGCACCGCGCGCACGCCGGTCATCATCGGTCATCCTCCCCATTGTCGAACCGGCACCCCTCTGACGCCATGGCGCCGACGCGGTGTGGCGGGAGCTCGCCGCGGCGAATCCCCCGGAAGGCGCCGGAGCCGCACCACCGGCGTGCCGGACGCGGTCACCCGCCTGGGTGCGTGCGTCCGCCGTGGTGGTGAAGACGCGCGGTGCCGCCCGGTCGACCGATACCGCTGGGGAACCGGTCCTGACGGCCCCGGATGCGCTCCGGGGAGCCGGACACGAGAATGGCGAGTGCCGGACGAACACGTAGGAGGCGGCATGAACGCTGAGCCCGACAAGACGTCCCCGGGGGAGTACCCGACGCCCGACCGGCTGCTGCACGCCGGTTCGGAGGGCGAGTTCACGGCGGAGGACCTGGTCCTGGCCTCCGGCCGTGACGTGAATCCGAAGAGCCTCGCCTGGGCGGAACGCCGCATGGCGGAGAAGGGGCGCGCTTCCATGGACGAGCTCTTGCCCTAGGACGTGCGTCGGAAGCGGCTCCGCCCGCCCGGAGGGTCAGGAGGGGCTTTCGCCATACGGCCCGGACCCCGCGAACGGGCAGGGTCCTTCCGTCAGGCCCCGGGCTCGGACGTTCCGAACCGGGGCCACGGGCTTCTTCGGACGGCACCGGGACTTCCGCATTTGTGCAACACGTTCTACCGTGGCCGCCGTCGCGCGTCGCACCCCGCACAGCACGCCGCCGGACGATGCAGGAAGCCACCACGGGAGGCCGCCATGCACCTCGAGTACACGCCCGCACAGAACGGCCTGCGCGCCGAACTCCGGGCGTACTTCGCCGAGCTGGCCCCGGACGACGCCCACGGACGTTACGGGGACCCGGCGGCCCAGAAGCGCTTCTACCGCGAGACCGTGCGGCGGCTCGGCACGGACGGCTGGCTCGGAGTGGGGTGGCCCACCGAGTACGGGGGACGCGGACTCACCCCGGTGGAACAGTTCATCTTCTTCGACGAAGCAGCGCAGGCCGGCGTGCCGCTGCCCCTCATGGCGCTCAACACCGTGGGCCCGACGATCATGCGGTACGGCAGCGACGAGCAGAAGGGCCACTTCCTGCCCCGCATCCTCTCCGGCGAGATCGACTTCGCCATCGGCTACAGCGAACCCGACGCCGGCACCGATCTGGCGGCCCTGAAGACCCGCGCGGTGCGGGAGGGCGAGGAGTACGTCGTCAACGGCCAGAAGATCTGGACGACGAACGGCGACACCGCCGACTGGGTCTGGCTCGCCGTCCGCACCGATCCGGACGCCCCGCCGCACAAGGGCATCACCATGCTGCTCGTGCCGACGAGCGACCCCGGCTATTCCTGCACGATCATCAACACCCTCGCCTCGCACGACACCACCGCGAGCTACTACGACGACGTCCGCGTCCCGGTCTCCCACCGCGTCGGCGAGGAGAACGGGGGCTGGCGGCTCATCACCAACCAGCTCAACCACGAGCGCGTCACCCTCGCCGCCCACGGCACCATGGCGATCCGCGCGCTCCACGACGTCCAACGCTGGGCCGCGGACACCCCGCTCGCCGACGGCCGCCGCGTCATCGACCTCGCCTGGGTGCGCCGCACCCTCGCCCGCACCCACGCCCGCCTGGACGCGATGAAGCTCCTCAACTGGCAGATGGTGAGCGCCGTCCAACAGGGCACCCTCACTCCCCAGGACGCCTCCGCCGTCAAGGTCTACGGCTCCGAGGCCCGCCGCGACGCCTACGCCGCCCTCATGGAGGTCGTCTGTGCGGCAGGAGCCCTCAAGGAGGGATCGGCGGGTGCCGTCCTCCACGGCGAACTGGAACGCGGCTACCGCTCGGCCGTCATCTTCACCTTCGGCGGCGGCAACAACGAGATCCAGCGCGAGATCATCTCCTGGATCGGCCTCGGCATGCCCCGCGTCCGTCGCTGAGGCCTCGCGACGAGGTTTTCAGTGGCCGTCGACGCACCACCCCACGCTCCGGCGGACGTGGCCACCGGCCTGGTCGTTGCGGGGTGGGGGGCGGGCCGTCCCGAGCGGACGGAGCCCATCGTGCGGCGACGGCACGGGCGCCCTTGACCACGCGGTACGGCCCGTGAACTCCCCGATCGACGCCCCTGCGCCCGCGCCCCGCGGGCAGGCCGCCCGATGGAGCTGCCGAGACGCCGATCGTGCTCCCGCGCCCGCCGTCGTGCTTTCGCCGTGGCGCCGGGCCCGAGTTCCATCGGGCCCGGCGGGGTGGACGAGCGCTCAGGCCGCCGCTGCGGAGGGCTCGCCGGCGTTCGGCAGGTCGATGCGGACCGTCCGGTCGCAGAGCCGCTCCACCTGCGCGGGGTCGTGGGAGACGAGCAGGACCGTCCGGTTGCCCCGCAGGGCCGCCACGGACTCCTCGACGGTGTCGCGGCTCCGCTCGTCCAAGGCGCTGGTCGGCTCGTCGAGCAGGAGAGCCGCCGGTTCGAGGGCCAGGGCGCGGGCCAGGCACAGCCGTTGGCGCTGGCCGTTGGACAGGGTCTGGGCCGGCGCGTCCAGCCGGTCGGAAACCTCGTTCCACAGGCCCGCCTCGCGCAGTGCCTGCTCGACGCGGTCGTGCAGCTCCGTCAGGGACGCCCGCACCAGGTGACGGAGTCCGAACAGGGCGTTGTCCAGGATGCTGCCGCCGAAGACCACGGGGGTCTGCGGCACCAGGACGACCGTGCTGCGCAGACTGGAGTCGCCCTTGCCGTACCGGACGGGACGGCCGAGGACCTGCACCTCGCCCTGACGGCGGAGCCCGTGGGGCAGCAGGTCGACCAGGGCGCGCAGCACGGTGGACTTGCCGGCGCCGGACGGACCGCACAGACCGGTGGTGGATCCGGTGGCCAGCTCGAATGTGACCGGTCCGACCAGGCGCTTCGTGTCGTCGAAGATCTGCAGGTCGCGGACCGCGATGACGGCTTCGTCGACCGTGTCGGCCACGGTCGCGGGACCGGTTGTCACGTCGTCCATCGTCGTGCTCCTTCGAAGCGGTCGCGCAGGAAGACCGCCAGGCCGAGCAGGCCCGCGGTGATCAGGACCAGGACGAGGGCGCTGCCCCACGCCTGGGCGATCGCCTCGGGAGCGCCCGAGTCCTGCGACAGGGTGAAGATGTGCGTGGGCAGGGCCTGGACCGGGGAGTTGACGATGCCGGTCGGGAGGGCGGGCGCCCCGAAGAACACCGTGGCGGTGAAGATCAGGGGGGCCGTCTCTCCTGCCGCGCGGGCCAGGCCGAGCAGCAGGCCGGTGAGCGTGGCGGGCCAGGTGTACGGAAGGACCACGGAGCGGACGTACTGGGAGCCGGTGAGGCCGAGCGCGAGCGCGGCCTCGGTGATTTCCGCCGGCATGCTCCGGATCCGACCTGCGGTGGTGAGGGCGACCACCGGGATCACCACGGGCACCAGGACCACGGCGCCGGCCAGCCAGGAGCGGCCCCAGCCCATGGTCGTGCAGAAGAGGACGTACCCGGCGAGTCCCAGCAGGATGGTGGGTGTTCCGCCGACCGCCACGGTCAGGGTCTCCAGCACGCGGGCGGCTTTCGCGGAGGCGCGCGTGCCGATCACGACGCCCGCTCCGTAGCCGAGCGGCAGTGAGATCAGCGCCGTTGTGGCAAGGAGCAGGAGGGTGCCGAGGATCTGGTCGCGTATGCCGCCCCCCGCTGCGCCTTCGGAGGCGGTGAACCAGAAGACCGGGTTGAGCGCCGTGCCACCGTGGGCCAGCAGGATGCCGAGCATGCCGACGAGGAGGGCCCCCGGCAGCAGCAGGGCCCCGAGCCGGACGAAGGTGGTGAGCCGGTCCTTCGGGGTGCGCAGCCACGCTGAGGACCACCGGGTGCGTGGAGCGCGTGCGGCCCTTCCCGTGGAGCCGCGGGTGCCCCAGACGGTGGCGACGGCGACCAGGGCCAGCAGGATGATGCCCAGCCCGCACAGGGCCGCGAAGTACGGGCCGGAGGTGCCCGCGAGCATCGGCTCGGGGCCGGCCAGCTTGGTGGTGAGCGTCTGGCCGGGGCGCACGAGGAAGGAGAAGACGTCCCCCAGCGACTCGGGGAAGCGGTCGTCGGCGCGGCCGATGACCATGAAGACCGCGATGGCTTCGCCCAGTGCCCGGGCCAGGCCGAGGAGGACGCCGGCCCGCATGCCGGGGCGGGCCCGGGGTAGGACGGCTGACCGGACGACCTCGCGGCGGGTCAGGCCGAGGGAGTACGCGGCTTCCCGGTACCGGCCGGGTACGGCGGCCAGCGCGTCCACGCTGACCGCCACGATCGTCGGCATGATCATCACGGCGAGGACGATTCCGGCGGAGAGCAGGCTGTCCCCGCCCGGAACGTCACCGAGGTCCGCCACGAACGGCCTGATCACCATGATGCCGATCAGGCCGTAGACGATGGAGGGGACCGCTGCCAGGAGTTCGATGCTCAGGCGCAGTGGCTTGGCGAGGCGGGGCGGCAGGTACTCGGACAGGGCGACGGCCGCCGCCCAGCCGACCGGGACGGCGAGCGCCAGTGCCAGGATGCACACGACCGTCGATCCGTAGAGCATGGCCAGGCCGCCGAAGGCGAGGTTCCCCGGGCTCCAGGTGGACGAGGTGAGCAGTTCCGTCCAGTCGACGGTTCCGCTCGCGATGCCCGTGACCAGGTAGCCGAGCAGGACCGTGAGGGTGAGCAGCACGGACAGGATGCCGCTGTAGGCCCAACCCCAGACCCATCTCGCCCGGCTGCCGCGGCCGCTCCCGGGGGAGGGCCGCGACACGGCGGGTCCGGGCGCCTGGGTGGGGCGCTCCAGAGTGAGCCCCATGGTCAGAGGCCCATCTGCTCGCGCGTGAGATAGCCGTGCTGGGGCAGCAACTTCTGACCCTCGGGCGAGAGGACGTAGTCGATGTACTGCTTGGCGGTGCCCTTCGGCTCGCCGTTGGTGATCATGAACAGCGGGCGGGTCATCGGGTACTTGCTGGAGGCCACGTTCGCCATGGTGGGGGCGACGCCGTCCAGGGGCACGGCGACCAGGTCGGGGTGACCGTCGATGAAGCCGGTCGACAGCGGGGCGATGGAACCGCGGGTGGACTTCAGCTTGTTGCGGGTCTCCAGGTTGCCGCCCACGATGGCGTAGTTCGCGGACTTGGGCGGGGCCGGCGGCTCGCCCTTGCCGTAGATGAACTTGTCGAGTACCTCGCGGGTCCCGCGACCGGGCTCCTTGTCGTACACGAAGACCTGGAGGTCGGGGCCGCCGACCTCCTTCCAGTTGGTGATCCTGCCCTCGAACAGGCCCGCGACCTGCGCCTTGGACAGACCCTTGACCCCGCCGTCGGCCACTTCCCTGGTGATGATGACGCCGACGGCGTCCGCGCCGATCTGCGTGGCGACGAAGTCCGTCTCGGGGTAAGCCTCTTGGTCCTTCTCCGACAGGGGCTTGGAACTGAGGGCGATGTCGATCTGGCCGGTGCCGAGCTGGGAGATTCCGCCGGCGGAGCCGCCCTGGGTGGCGACGGTGATGTTCAGGCCCTTGGCCTTCAGGGCCTCGGCGGCGTCGGAGGCCACCGGAGCGACGGTGGTGGAGCCGCTGGCCTGGATGGCGCCCGAGCCGGCCTTCGCCGAGCCGGTGCAGCCGGTCAGGGCGGCGGAGAGGAGGAGAGAGGTGCAGGCGACGGAGACGCCCTGGCGGACGCGCCGCCCGGTGGGGCGCGTTGCTCTGCTGCGGTTCTCAGTGGACATGAAAGACATGGCGGTGCCTTTGCGGTGATGGAAGGTACGGGAATCGGAGGACACGGGTGGCGGGTCGCCACCCGTGTGGCCGGCAGGTCTGTGGACGGGACTTGGCAGGGGTGCGGCCGTGACCGCGGGTCGTGCCCCTGCCGCGTGGACGAGGCGGGACGCCCGGCGAGCCCGTAGGCGCTGGGTGAGGGCGGCGCGATGGACACCGGGCGTGTGGATGGTGGCTGCTCGGGGCCTGCAGTCGGATGCCCGTGGGGTCCTTCACGCGTGCCCGTTGAACTCGCTCAGGACCGTAGGGGCTGCCGTGGGGCGCTCCGTGCCTGAACGACGGGTGCTCGGCCCGCTCCCCTTCGAGGGGCCTGAAGTGCCAGGCATCGGTAGCCGTTCACCCGCTGACCCCGGGGCGGAGCGCGATGCCGTGGGCGAACGCTACCGTCTCGGAGTCGCCATGGCGAGATCTGGCGGGGCGAAATCATCGATGATCGGCGATCGAGCCGAGTCGTGCGATCGAGCGGTGGATGAGTTGCCTGCGGCCGGCCGTGAATTCCGACGTCGCGGGGTCACTGGTCAGTGCTTTCGCTCGGGGCGGCTTCAAGCTGTGTGAACTACAGAATTCAATCGAGTGACCTCTCTTCGCAACCAGTCACAGAGGAGGGCGAATCGGGGCAGTGGCGTCCTGTGTCATCGGAGGGTGCGGGGATGGTCTTTCAGTCATTCATCGATCTATTGACATACATCGCTCAATGCTGGCAGGGTTCCGGCCGTCGGTCGACAGCGTCGTTACCGACCTTGGCTCTGACCCGGCCCCATCTCGATCCGTCACGCTCCTTGATCACTCCCTGGGGGGAAGTGTGAGTAGTCCCCGTGTTCTGGTCGCCTCCGCGTTCGAAGCGGAGCTCCAACCCTTGACGTCCGCGTGTGCGGCTGCCGCTCTGCAGCACCACGGCGCCGACGTCGTCGGCTGGGACGCGCACCTGCTTCCCGATGCCATTCCGGAAGGCCCCTTCGACCTCACGCTCGTCTCGGTCCAGCAGTTCGAAGGGCTCGAGCGGGGAATCGCCCTGGCGCGCAGGGTCTCGGAGGCGTACGGCACCACGGTCGTGACCTTCGGCCAGTACGCGCAGATGAACCACCGGGAGTTCCTCGAGGTCGCCGACGGCATCATCATGGAGGAGCCCGAGCTCATCGGCGAAGAGCTGGTCCAGCTCGCCTCCGGCACCCTTGCGCTCGATGCGGTCCCCGCCCTGATGACCCGCACGGGGATGCGGCCCAAGCCCCCGCGCCGGCGCATCTCGGTCACCAAGCCCGCCCGGGACCTGTTCCCCTCCCTCGTGCACTACCCGGCGCACCACTCGCCGTTCGGCCTGATGGGCAACATCGAGGCGTCCCGCGGCTGCCACCACAAGTGCACCTACTGCTCCGTCTACGGTGCGTACGACGGCGGCGTCGCCGCCTACGACGCCGACAGCGTCCTGGCCGACGCACTGCAACTGGCGGAGGAGGGCGTCCGGCACTTCTGCTTCATCGACGCCGAATTCTTCAACTCCCGCACCATCGGCATCGGCGTCGTCGAGCGACTCGTCGAGGCCATCGGCCCGATCACGTTCGAGTTCACGACGCGCGTCGACCACGTCCTGGACTACACGAAGGAGCTGGAGAAGCTCGTCTCGCTCGGTCTGCGCCGCGTCACCTGCGCCCTCGAGTTCCCCTCCAACCGCATCCTGCGCATCTTCGACAAGCACATCGACGTCGACCACATGCGCGAGGCGGTCGACGAGGCCGAGCGGATCGGTTTCGAGCTGTACCCGACATTCATCCCGTTCACCCCGTGGATCGAGTACGAGGAGCTCCTCGGCTTCGAGGACTGGCTGGTCGAGACGGGCCTCGCCCGCGTCACCGACCCCACGGCCCTGCAGACCCGATTGCTGCTGTTCAAGGGCTCGCCGCTGCTCTCCTCGCCCTGGATGGAGGACATCGCCACCGTCGACCGCGGTTTCTGGGTCGAGTGGACCCATCCCGACAAGCGCGTCGAGGAGCTCTGGCAGGAGCGCCGCACCGACGCCGAAGACGCCGGCAAGATCCGCTGCTGCGTGAAGTGCTGACCCACCCGCTCACGAGAAAAGGACACTGACATGGGTGGATCCCCCCGCGTCGTCATCTCCACCGGCCAGGCCCTCCCGGACATGGACTGGACCGGCGAGCTCGCCGGGCTCACCGACTCGTGGCCGTACCTCGGCCCCACCTGGCTGCGGGCCACGGAGAAGGTGCTCCCCGAGGTCCAGCCCTGGCACACCCTTGCCCACCGTGCCCGCGGCGAGCTGGCCCTCCTCCCCGGCTACGTCCTCACCACCCCGCCGGTCGTCGACCACGAGCCGCGTACCTACCTCGGATGGCAGGCGCCTTCCGGCGAAGAGGTGTGCTGCGGCGCCGAGACCGACGCCGCGCGCAGCGCCGAGGTCGACGCCCTGGGGACCGAGCCCTTCTTCCCGACCCTCCTGCTCGGCTCCCCGCTGGGCTACCGCACCGAGGTCGCCTACAACTTTTGGACGCCGACCCTGATGGGGGCGATCGTCGACAAGCTCGTGCCCGCCGCCTTCGAGGCGGGCATCCGCTGCATCGTCGCCCCCTGGATCCCCGGTCGACGCGGCAACGACGCCCTCGTCGACGCGCTCAACGCAGCCGGAGCGTCCAGCACCTTCTGGGGTTACGAGGACTTCATGAGCCTCGACGCACCGAACTGGGAAGGACACCTCGCCGCCCTTCCGTTGAAGAAGCGCCAGCGCATCAAGGGCGACGTCCGTCGCGCCGAGGCCGCCGGCGTGACGATCAAGCGCGTCGACGGCACCGACATCCGCCCCTACACCGCCCGCATCGCCGAACTCACCTGCCTCAACCGGGAGAAGAACGGCGCCGGCGAGGAGCCCGAGCACATCGTGGGCATCCTCTCCACGCTCATCGACGAGGGCGCGGACGTCCGCGCCTACCTCGGCTACAAGGACGGCGCGCTGGTCGCCACCTGTGTCACCCTCCGCAAGAACCACCGCCTCTTCCCGAAGTGGGCCGGCTTCGACTACGCGGCGATCGGCGAGCGCAGCGGCATCTACTTCGCACTCGTCCTTGACGCGCCCGTCCGAGACGCCTACGCCGAGGGGCTGCGCACCGTCGAGTTCGGCGCCGGAGCCCATCAGGCGAAGGCGCTGCGCGGCTGCACCCCGCGCGAAGTCACCACCTCGATGTTGCTCTCCGACCCGGCGCTGCGACCGCAGGCGCATGCCTGGCTCGACGCCTTCGGCAACAGCAGGCGCGTCGCGTTCGGAGCCGCGTCCCCCGCCCCGGCCCAGCCCGCGAACCTGCCCCTCCTGGGCGGCTCCGGCGACAGCTGCTGCGGTTGACCCCGCCCGACTCCACGACAAGGACGAGAGGGACCACATGATCACCTTCATTCCCCTGACCGGATTCCTCGGGGCGGGCAAGACCACGACCATGACCGCCGCCGCGCTCGCGCTCCAGGAGCAGGGCCGCAAGGTCGCCGTCATCACCAACGACCAGGGCGTCGAACTGGTCGACACCAAGCTGGTGCGCAGCAAGCTCGACAGCGTCGCCGAGGTCACCGGCGGCTGTTTCTGCTGCAAGTTCGAGGACCTGGTCGAGGCCGTCGTCGCGCTTGTCGCCTCGGACGGCGTCGACACGGTGATCGCCGAGGCCGTCGGCAGCTGCACGGACCTCCAGGCCACCGTGGTACGACCGCTGCGCCAGTACTACGGCGACGACATGGTCGTCGCTCCCCTGACCACGGTGGTCGACCCGCTGCGGCACCTGGCCTTCGCCCGTGCCGCCGAGCGGGGCGAGCCGGAGTCGGACCTGTCGTACCTCTTCCGCCAGCAGGTCACCGAGGCCGACGTCATCGCCGTGAACAAGCTGGACACGATCAAGGCGGAGCGGGCCGAGGAGCTGCTGGCCTCGCTCCGTACGAGCAACCCGAAGGCGACCGTCGTCGGTTACTCGGCCACCACGGGCGCCCACCTGGAGACGCTGCTCGACGCATGGCAGGCGCCGGCGACGAACGAGGACGTCGTCCTCGACATCGACTACGACCGCTACGCTGCCGCCGAGGCCCAGCTCGCCTGGATGAACCAGGAGCTCGACCTCACCGCCGCCGGGGACGGCTTCGACGCGACCGCGTGGGCCCGAACGGTCCTCCAGGAGCTGTCGACCTGGGCCACGGAGCACGACGCCGTGATCGGCCACGCCAAGATCACGGTGGAGACGGCCGACGGCGACTTCGCCAAGCTCAGCCTCACCGAGTCCGGAGCGCAGCCCACCCTCGACCGCGCCGCCGACGCGCACGCGCCGGCCGGTCGGGCCGTCGTCAACGCCCGGGTCGCCTGCGAGCCCGACGCCTTGGACGCGGCCGTCACCGAGGCCGTCGAGGCCGCCGACCTGGCCACTGCCGTCACCTCCACGGCGACCACCCCGGTGTCGTTCAAGCCCTCCTATCCGCGTCCCGTGCACCGCCTCGCCCCCGCCGGCGCCTGACCGAGAAGGACCATCCGCCATGAGCGACACCACCACCGGCAGCCTGCAGGAAGAGGTCCGGGAGTACTACCGGGCCAAGGCCGCCGAAGCCGAGACGAGCGGCGCCTGCTGCTCGCCGGACCCGCAGACCTTCGGTCCCGCCGCCTACGACGAGATCGGACCCGGCACCGCCCCCGACACCGCCCTCCTCGCCAGTCTCGGCTGCGGCAACCCGAGCGCCGTCGCCGAGCTGCGCGAGGGCGAGACGGTCCTGGACCTCGGCTCCGGCGGCGGCCTGGACGTCATCCTCAGCGCCCGGCGCGTCGGCCCCGACGGCCGTGTCTTCGGCCTGGACTTCCTGGAGGAGATGCTCGCCCTCGCCGCCCGCAACGTCGCCGACGCCGAGATCGACAACGTCGTCCTCCTCAAGGGAACGATCGAGTCCATCCCGCTGCCCGCCGACACCGTCGACGTGATCATCTCCAACTGCGTGATCAACCTGTCCCTGAACAAGCCCGCCGTCTTCGCCGAGATGGCGCGCGTCCTCGCCCCCGGCGGCCGTCTCGGCATCAGCGACGTCGTTGCCGAGGACCGACTCAGCCCCGAGGAGCGGGCCGAACGCGGTGGGCACAGCCAGTGCATCGCTGGTGCCCTCTCCGTCGCCGAGTACAAGGAACTCCTCGACGCGGTCGGTCTGAAGGACGCGGAGGTCGTGTTCACCCAGGAGGCGGCCGACGGCCTCCACGCCGCGATCATCCGTGCCCACAAGCCGGTCGGCGGCACCGCCGACGTGCAGGAGTGCGCGCCCGGCGGCACCTGCTGCTGACCGCGTCGTCACACCCGGGC